>CAYVDR010000007.1:0-16441 GCA_964450625.1 uncultured Senegalimassilia sp. | reverse complement strand
CACTTGCGCTTTCTGCAGAACGAACGAGCGCTTGTTAAGCCCTCGCCTGTAGGCCCTGCAATTGTAAACGTGGTGTGACCTTCGCCACCAACGCCAATGCCTGCATAGCAAGGTGCATTCTTAACGAAGATGGTTGTTTCCAAAAGCCTTGCCATTTTTGTTAGCTTCTCAACGTTTTTGGAGTGCATCATTGCTGTGTGACGGTTGCCGTGTTCGGCTTCGTAAGCATAATCAATTGCCTCGTCAACATCGTTGCAGCGCACAATAGGCAAAATAGGCATCATCATTTCTTCCGTTACCAAGTGGTGGTCCTTGTTAACTTCCATGATGATAAGGCGAATGTCGTCGCCAACACTAATGCCAAGCTTGTCCAAGATGTGCTTTGCACTCTTGCCAACAAACTCAACCTTAGGACCGCCCTTTTCATTTGTGACAAGCGCATCAAGTTTTTCAATCATGTTGCGGTCTGTCATTTCGTAAGCACCATTTTGCTTCATGCAATGAATTAGGTAATCGCAAATGGACTCAACTGCAAACACTTCTTTTTCAGCGATGCAAGGCACGTTGTTGTCAAACGATGAGCCGTCCACAATGTCTTTTGCAGCTTTTTCAATGTCGGCTGTTTCATCAACAACGCAAGGTGGGTTGCCAGCACCAGCACCAATTGCTTTTTTGCCCGTGGACATTACCTTGCGCACAATTGAAGGCCCGCCAGTTGCAACAAGCATGCGCACCTTTGGGTGCTCGCAAAGCGCATTAGTGTTCTCAATTGATGGCTTTTGCACGGTCGTGATCATGTTTGCAGGCGCACCAACCTCTTCAAGTGCTTTGTTAAGCATTTTCACAAGCAAGTGCGAAACTTTTGTTGCCCTTGGGTGTGGGCTAAACACAACAGTGTTGCCACCAGCAATCATTGAAATGCCGTTGCAAATAATTGTTTCCGTTGGGTTTGTTGTAGGCGTAATGGCACCAATAACGCCAAATGGGCAGTATTCAATAAGCGTTAGACCATCGTCACCTGTGATTGCTTCCGTAATAAGGTCGGCTGTACCAGGTGTTTTTTCAGCAGCCAGACGGTTTTTAATTAGCTTGTGCTCGTACTTGCCAATTTCGGTTTCTTCAACAGAAAGCATTGACATGAGCTCAAGGTTTTCACGCTTAAGCACTGTTTTGCGAATGGTGTCAACGTACTTTTCACGCTCTTTCATTGAAGCGTGCATAAGCTCCTGCTGAGCCACTGTTGATGCTTCAATTGCATCGTTAATGGTTTCAAAAACGCCGTAGTCGCCTGCTGTGCAAACTTGTGAAGCAGCAGTGTTTGTGCCCACGGTTTCAGCAATTGCCTTGCGCACCATTTTCTCAATTACATTTGCATCAATGTCCATAATTTACCTCTTCTTCCAAACTATTTACAACTAATTACAATTCATTGCTATGCCCAGTGGCGTTACAAACAACGGCTGGTTGGACTTAACAGTTTCAACGCCAATTTCCTTTTCGAATGTGGTTGTGAATTCCGAAAAACTGCTTGCACCACCAACAACATAAATTGTTGGCACGTCGTGGCCTTTAATGAAGCCTTTCACAATTGAAGCCATTTTCTGAACAACAGGCTTAACAATTGGGAACACTTCCGATTCACGGCTTACATCCTTCTTTATTTCTTCAGCCTCTTCAAATGAAACATTGAAGTAGCCAGAAATTACAAGCGACATGTGTGTGCCACCCGTTGGTTCGTCGGCAGTGTAAATTACCTTGCCGCCTTTTAGAATGCTAATGCCTGTGGTGCCACCGCCAACATCAACAACGCCGCCATCTTTAATGCCGAGCACCGTTGAAGCAGCTGTTGGTTCGTCAACAACGTTTTCAACGCTAAAGCCAGCACCTTCAACAACGTTTGCAATTGCTTTTACGCTGCCTTCAACAACACCAGGGGGAATTGCACACGCAGCTTTTGCAAGCTCAACACCGAGTTCATTTTCTGCCTGGGCTTTTAGCTTGCGAACAATGTTTATGGCACCCATGTAGTCAACAACAATGCCATCCTTCACAACAGTTGAAGGGTACGTTGCGCCAAAAACGGGTTCGTCGTTTTCGTCAACAACTGCAAGCACAATGTTTGCCGTGCCCAAGTCAACCCCAACTTTTAGGTTGCCTTGAAATTCAGCAGCACTGCCTTGCTCAACAAGGTTGGCAAACGTTTCCAGTTTTTCGTTTTCGATAATCACGACCAACGCACCTGCTATTTCTTAATTACAACGTAGTCTTTGTTGCGCAGCGAGCAAGCATTGGCTTCGTCGATGTCAACGTGCATTTCAAGTGCGTACTTGTCGGACACACGCACAAGCACGTTGCCCAGCACGCCAGCACGCTCGCCAAACGTTTCAACCTCAACAACATCTTTGTCGTGAAGCCCAAGCCTTGCAGCAGTTTGTGGGTTCATGTGAATGTGACGCAGCGCCACAATTGTGCCCTTTGGCAAATCAACGGAACCCTTTGGCCCAACAAGCGTAACACCTGGGGTGTTGTCCAAATGCCCCGATTCCTTAATTGGGGCTTTCGCACCAATTTGAAAACCGTCGGTAAGCGAAATTTCCACTTGGCTCTCGTCGCGCAAAGGCCCTAGCACACGAACTTTTTTGAACTCGCCTTTAGGCCCGCGAACAGCCACTGTTTCGTTAGCAGCAAACTGCCCAGGTTGCCCAAGGTCTGCCTTTTTCGTTAGCTCATAGCCTTTACCAAACAGCACGTCAACGTCTTTGCGAGACAAGTGCACATGGCGGTTTGACACACCAATTGGAATTTTAAGCTGGTCGTACTCTTTAAGCTGCTTCATAACGCTTTCAACGACGCTTTTAATTAGCTGCTCTTGATTTTTTGGTTTTGTAGCAACCATTTATTTATCACACCCTTTCGCAAAAGAGCAATACTGTTGCGCCAAAACTTCTTGACGAAGCGGCTCAACCATGTTTGTTTTTTCCCATGCAAAACCCTGATCTTCACGGCCAAAATGCCCGTAATTAGTTGTTTTGCGGTATTGTGGGCGACGAAGATCAAGATTTTTAATTATTCCAGCCACCGAGAAGTCGAACAGCTTCTTTGCAGCGTTTTCGATTAAAGCACCATCAACATGCTGCGTGCCAAACGTGTTCACGTTAACCGCCTCGGGCTCAATTTGCCCAATGGCATAAGCCACAGCAACTTCGCAGCGGTCAGCCAAGCCTGCAGCAACAATGTTTTTAGCGGCGTAGCGTGCCATGTAAGCTGCACTTCTGTCGACCTTTGTTGGGTCTTTGCCAGAAAATGCACCACCACCGTGCCTGCCAATGCTGCCGTAGGTGTCCACAATTATTTTCCTGCCAGTAACACCAGTGTCGCCCGCAGGGCCGCCAATTACAAAGCGCCCTGTTGGGTTTATTTTTATAGCAGCGTTTGAGATGTCGAACTTGCCCCTGAACACAGGCGAGATAACTTCATCCATTAAAGTGCTTTTCAAGTAACCCTGGTGAATTGAGCTGTGGTGCTGCGCAGACAAAATGATGCTTTCTATTGCAAGCGGCTTGTGGTTTTCGCTGTAACGAATTGTAACCTGGGCTTTGCCGTCGGGGTAAAGCCATGGCACAATGCCGTTTTTGCGAACGTAAGCCAAGCGCTTTGTTAGCGCATGAGCTAAATCGATTGTTAGCGGCATGTAATTCTTGGTTTCGTTGCACGCATAGCCGTACATTATGCCTTGGTCACCGCCGCCAATTTCAGCGCTTTCACTGGAGCTTTTGTTGACACCTTGAGCAATGTCTGGCGACTGCACGTTAACGTTCGTTAAGATGAAGCAATCTTTAGCACTAATGCCAGCCTCTTCGGAAGTGTAGCCAATGTCACTCATAACACTGCGTGCAATTTCTACAACGTCTAGGTTTGCGCCTGTTGTAATTTCACCAGCAATCATTAAGTTGCCCTTTGATGCCATAACCTCGGCTGCCACATGCGACATTGCATCCTCGGTTAAGGCAGCGTCTAAAATTGCATCTGCCACTTGGTCGCACAGTTTGTCGGGGTGACCTTCCGTTACCGATTCTGATGTCATTAAATAATCACTCAAGTTGTCCACCTCCTTTTAGTTCATCATAATGCTAAAGCCCTGTTCAACATGCATGTTCAAGTTACAGCACATTGAGCAGAACTTGTTCAATTTCTGGTACAGTAAACACTTTTCTGGCGCTTTCAACGCAGCCGTCCTTCAGTGCATTGCTGCAAATTTCAGGAAGCTTTGCCCTAAATTCAATTGCAGAAACTTTGCAATCTGTAATTTTTAGCGGCATTTGCATTTCACGCTTCAAAGCCTCAATTTTGTCACAGAAAACCTGGACTGCCTGTTTGTCAGGCGTGCCAGCAGCAACAAACCCAAGCTTGCATGCAAGCGTTGCATAGCGGTTGCACATATAAGCGTCCTGCGCATTCTTTCTTATGACTTCGCTTAGAATTAGCGCATTTGCAAGCCCATGTGGAATGTGAAACGTGCCACCAAGCTGGTGAGCAATTGCGTGATTCATGCCAAGCCCTGCAATGTTAAACGCACTGCCTGCAATGTTTGAAGCCTCTTGCATTTTGCCACGAGCATCCAAATTTGAGCCATCGTGGTAGCACTGCCCCAAATACTGAAACACCATTTCAGTGCCTTTTTCAGCAAGCGCATCTGAATAAGCTGTAGGGTTTTTGGACACGTACGCTTCCACAACGTGCGTAAGCACGTCAAGCCCTGTGTTTGCAGTAATGGCTGGTGGGACAGACGCTGTTAAGCTTGGGCACAAAATGACTTCATCGGGAAGCATGTCATGGCTTGCAATTAAATGTTTCGTTTCAAGCTGCTTGTCGGTTATAACAGTAACCGATGTAACTTCCGAGCCAGTGCCTGCTGTTGTTGGGATCGCAATAAATGTCACAGGCTTTTTGTAGCCCGAGAACTGCGCAAAATAAATGATACCCTTTGCAGTGTCAATGGCCGAGCCACCGCCAAAACCAATAACAACATCTGGCTGAACGTCATGCAACTTCGCAACACCTGACGCAACGTTTTCAAGCGGTGGGTCTGGAATTACATCCTTGCAAACCTCCACAGTGCAAGAGGCATTGATGTTGCCTGTGACCTGGTTTATTGTGCCATTGTCAACAAGGAATGCATCGGAGATTACCCAAACTTTTTTGTTCTTAAGCACACCCAAACGGCTTAAGGAATCCTCCCCTGAAAACACCCTTGTTTTTAAAAATACCTCGTTCATTTTTTTTACCTTATCGAATTGAGAAGCCATTAGTTAAAATGCACTTCCTTCTTCTTGTGAAGTGTCTAGCGCTAATGCAACCCTCGCCTGTTGTGTTTGCAACAGTTAGAGCAAACGGGCTGCCTGGCGACAACAACCCAACACCGCTTAGCGCAGGCCCATTCTTTATAAATGTTGCCGTTTGTAAAACTTTGGCAGCTTCGCTTAAACGGTCAATATTTGAAGAATGAATTGAAGCTGTATGCTTGTAGCGCTGCTCTGTTTCAAGCAACAACTCCAAGCCCTCTTCATAGGTTGCAACACCTACGCATGGCAAAACTGGCACGCAAAGCTCCTCAAGCACAAATGGGTGATGAGCATCGCAAAGCACGACAACAAGCTTAGCATCAGCCGCATGAGCAATGCCAGCAGCATCTAAAATGCATGCAGCTGCCTTGCCTTGCCACTTGCGCTTTAATACAGCATCTTCCGTAAGAATTGTGTTTGCTAATTTTTCAAGTTCGGCATTTGTTGTTATGACGTGCGCCTTGCACTTTGCGAATTCTTGCAAAAGCGCTTCCTTTACAGACTCAACAACAATTAGAGCCTTTTCACAGCCATGAATTAAGTTGTTGTCAAAAGATGCACTGCGCGAAATGTCAAATGCAGCTGAGTGCAAGTCGGCAGTTTCGTCAACTAGCACAGTTGAATTCGCACGCCCTTCGCCAATTACTTTTTTGCCACAAGAGAAAGCCTCACGCAACGCCGAATTGCCGCCGTTGCACACAATCATGTCCACATCGGGGTGGTGCATAACTTCCTCTGTTTTTAGGATTGAATTTTCGTCTAAAGACACAACCAAGTTGTCTATGCCACAAACGTTAACAATTGCATTGCTAATAAGGCGTGTGACATATTTTGAAGTTTGCAATGCCCGTGGGTTAGGGCAAATAACAACAGCATTTCCAGCAGCAACAAGCCCAATAACATGGTTTACCAACGACGCAGCAGGGCTTTGAATTGGCTCAACGGTGCAAACAACACCAAAGCCGCTTAATTCGTAAAGCGTCATGCCACGGTCGCCAGTTTGAACGTCTGTTACAAGGTCTTCAAAGCCTGGGGTTTCTTTTATTGCAGCCTCAAGCTTGACCAGCTTGTCGGCATAGTTGCCCATGCCAGTTTCCTGCACAGCAAGCATTGCAATAACTTCAGCATTTTCAAGAAGAGTGCTTCTAATTGCTTCAACTATTTCGCAGCGATCTTCCAAAGACAGCGTTTGATAACGCTCGTAAGCGCCTCGAACAAAGCCAATGGCATCGTTTACGGATTCAAAAATACCTATTTCCACAATTACACCTTCTCCAATTTCTAACTTAAGCTAATAAAGCTGTTTCGTTTAGGTGTCAACGCTGTCAATAATTCCTATGACAGCCATGTCGATTGTTTTGTTGCGCTTACCTTCATCCACGCGAACAGACGAGCCAGACGCACATAAAACAAGCTCACCAATGCCGCAGCCGACATAGTCGACAGCAACCTCTTCGCTTTCAATAAATGCGCCTGACACGTCCACCCTGCGAACGACCATAAGCTTTGTGCCCTCTAAGCTGGGCTCTTTACGAGTAGCAACAACGTTGCCAATTACCTTAGCTATAATCATTACCCATCATCTACTTTTTTGTGCCTGACGGGTTTGACTTTGGCTTTGTTTGGCCTTTGGTGCTTGTAGGTTTTGCTGTGCTGCTTTTCGCAGATGTTGGCTTAGGTTTTGCTGTTGGGCTTGCACCTGTTGCCTTTGCTTTTGGCTTTGGCTTTAGCGCTGCCTTCAAATCAACCTTTTTAGCTTCCACCTTAGTTACAGTTTTCACGGGCTTTTTTGTTGCACCTGTCTTAGCCTCGGGCTTTTTGGCATCAGCCTTTTTTGAAACAACTTTAGCCTCAGGCTTAGCTTTTGCTTGCACGGTTTTAGCTGGCGCTTTAGCTGACGTGGCTTTCTTAGCCACAGTTTTGCCATCCCCTGCTTTTGCAGTGCTTGCTTTAGTTGCTTTCTTTGCCTGAGTGGCTTTTGCCTTAGGCTGTGCTTTTGCTTTTGCGCCCTTAGACTTAGCGCTGCTTTCCACATACGAAACTGGCTTTTTGTTCACCGATTTGTATGGAACTTCAGGTTCGCAGAAAAGCTTTGCCATGCCCTGCGAAGGGCGTGCAATTACAGAAGTTGAAACCACATTGCCAAACTTAGCACCCGATGCTTTAGCAGCTGAAACCGCCGCTTTTACAGCACCAACGTCGCCTGTAACTTTAACTGTCATGTAACCACTGCCACGGCTGTTTTCAAGCTCGAGAATTTTCACGTTTGCAGCTTTTACCATGACATCTGCAACTTCAATAGCAGTTGAAATGCCAACAGTTTCTACCATTCCTAATGATTCACGCACCTACTTCACCCCCTTTAAGCATCTAGTTCAATGTTTATACCAAATTCTAGTAAGTCCCTTACATACCCAAGAATTTTTTGCTGGTAAGCTTTTGGTTCATTGCCGTTAAATTTTTGCAGCGCACCTTTTGCCAGCGCAACTGGCACATTTTGTTCAAAGGCGCTTTGAACCAGCTTAACTTCATACGCATCTGCAATGCACAGTGCGCACTTTGCAAGAATGCTCCTTGGCATAGTAAGAAAAACTACTTTGTTAAAGTTAAGCGCACCATCAGCAACAGTTTGAGGGCTTACAATTTTTTGAAACTTCGCACAAATTAACTTGCCAAGCTGCTCGTTTTGCATAACTTCATTGCTAACAACAGCTGTGACAACTTCGTTTGCGCTTGGTTGGAAAGCCTTCAGCGCCGCTTCAATGTGGCTTGCGCTAGTGCCAGAAACCACCACAAGAACTTCCTGTTTAGCAGCCTGGGAATTTTCTAGCGTAAGCTCAATGATGCGCTTAACCAAATGTTTTAGTTCTGCTTCATTTATTACCATGAGCACACTCCGCCTCGCCAAGCAAGGTTTAATTTCTTAAACCTTGCCATGGCATATGCAGCAATAAATTATTCGCCAATTTTCTTTGGGATAATTTTTTCTGTGTCCATGTGAGGGCGAGGAATAACGTGTAGGGAAACAACCTCACCAACTGCACGAGCAGCTGCAGCACCAGCGTCTGTTGCAGCCTTAACAGCCCCAACGTCGCCACGTACCATAACAGTTACCAAACCAGAGCCGATTTTCTCGTAGCCACAAAGTGTAACGTTTGCTGCCTTAACCATGGCATCGGCTGCTTCAATAGCGCCAACTAGACCCTTTGTTTCTACCATTCCTAATGCGTCTGCGTTCATTTTAATTACTCCTTATGATTTTGAACTTACAAAACTAATGAACTAAATGTATGGCGTGGTTGTTGATTGAGGCTCGTCGCCTAGTGCGCCTAGAAGTTTTTTGCCAACTTCAATTGCTGCACGCACTGCCTGGCGAACTGCGCCTGAATCACCTGTGAATGTTAGGATGCATTCGTTTGAGTAGCTTGTGCCACCATTGCCAGGTGAGCAGTAGCCAATAACATCGACATTAGCTGCTTTAACGGCTGTATCTGCCAACACGGCACCAATAGCAGCAGGACCTGCACATGTCATGCCCCATGCCTTGCCAAGGGTTGCACCCATTGCTTTTTCAAGGCAGTAGCTTGCGCGAGCTGTGTATTGGAACTCCAAGTGACCTGCAGCGTTGCCATAAACATCGCCGAAGTATTTTGGAAGCACGCTTAGTGCAATTTCAACTGCACGCCTTGCATCGGACACATCGTCTGCACCGATGATGATTAAAGAACCATGACCAGCACCGTCTTTTGTGTCCCTTGGAAGCTCAACAGAAATAACTTCTGTGTTTGTTGCCTTAACAGCCTCATCAACTGCCATGATTTGTGGACCAGCACCAGTACGACCGCCAATAATGCCGATTGAACGGAACTTGCCAAGTTTCATGGCCTCAGAAAC
Organism: uncultured Senegalimassilia sp.; assembly: GCA_964450625.1. Taxonomy (GTDB): domain Bacteria; phylum Actinomycetota; class Coriobacteriia; order Coriobacteriales; family Eggerthellaceae; genus Senegalimassilia. The sequence continues at coordinate 7,205 of CAYVDR010000007.1, read as the reverse complement.
TAGTGGGTCGACGCTTGCGATAACAAGACCAATTGTGTCGCCCGTTGAAGTGCCAACGTATTCCGTTAGCTCAACACCATCGCTGCTTAACTCGCATGCAGGTGATGTTGATGAAGCACTTGCAGAAGCAGTGCCCCCAGCAAGTTCGTTTGAAACTTGCTTCATCACTTTCTCAATTAACTGCTGATTCATTTTTTCCTCCATTTTCTAAACTTATCCAACACGACTTACTAAGCCACATTTGTCAATAATTTTTGCAAGGTTTTCAACGTATGATTTGTCCATCATTTTAACGCCATGCATTTCGTAATCGCGCCCTAGCATTTTGTATTTGTTTTCACCCATTGAGTGATAGGGCAACAAGTTAACACCCTCGAGGTTTTCCTGGTTTAGAGTTTTTGAAAACTCAGCGATTTGGCGAATGTCATCTTCGGTGTCGTTAAAGCCTGGAATAACTGGAACACGAACCCTTATTTTTGTTATTTCAGAAACGAGTTTCACGCGCTGGAGAATTTCCTTATTGGAAACGCCTGTAAAATGCTTGTGTTTTTCATCGTTTATGCTTTTAACATCAACAAGTGCTAAATCGACGTGCGGCATAACTTGGCGAATAACACTTTCGCTTGCGCACACCGTAGTTTCCATTGCTGTATTCCAACCTTGAACATGTGCAGCCTTTAGCAATTCTTCCGAGAAATCGGGTTGCATTAAAGGCTCGCCACCAGACAAAGTTAAACCGCCACCAGAACGCCTGTAGTGGGTGCTGTCTTTTTTCAGGGTGCGAACGACCTCATCGACAGCCATTTGCTTGCCCTTCATGACCAATGCACCGACTGGACAAACGAGAACACATTCGCCACAGCCGACGCATTTGTCGTGGTCAATCAATGCCCTGTTGCTAGTGTCAATTGCGCCATGCTTGCACGCTGAAATGCATGCACCGCAGTGAATGCACTCCAGCTCGTTGAACATAACAACTGGTTTTAAGAACTGTGATTCTGGGTTTGAACACCACTTGCATCGAAGAGGGCAACCGTTCAGAAACACAATGGTACGAATCCCAGGCCCGTCGTTGACGGAAAACCTCTGGATGTCAAAAACCAGCCCCTCTTTTGTATAATCAACCAGTTCCATAGTAAACAAAACCTTTAACTAGCAGCCGCCGCCGCCGAACTCGTGCTCTGTACGTTCAATAATGTTGTCCTGCACTTCTTTAGCCAGTGTAACAAAGTGTGCACTGTAACCAGCAACGCGAACAACCAAGTCTTTGTGAAGCTCTGGGTGCTCTTGTGCGTCAAGCAAAGTTTGACGGTCGATAACGTTAAACTGCACGTGCATGCCTTTGTGGTCGAAGTAGCTTCTTACAACTGCTGCGAAGTTCTTCAAGCCCTCATCGCCTGCAACTGCAGATGGGGTGAACTTCTGGTTGTAAAGTGTGCCGTTTGAGAAGTACTCGTGGTCGAGCTTAGCCACAGAGTTTGTAGCAGCTGTAGGACCACTGACGTCTTTGCCAGCACGAGGAGAAACGCCGTCTGCCAAAGGTGTAGTTGCAAGCCTGCCGTCTGGAAGAGCAGCAACGTCTTTGCCGAACAACACGTTTGCAGAAACTGGGTAGCAGCCAGCCTGGAATTGACCACCACGTGGGTTTGTGTGCTTTTCAACTTCAGCACTGTAGATGCGCGCAACACGAGCTGACACATAGTCTACCTCGTCAATGTCGTTGCCATAGCAGTCTGTCTTTTCCATGAGTTTCTTAATTGCAAAGAAGTCGCCACCGTTAACTGGTGCGCTTGGAGCAGCACTGTTAACTGCATTTGTAACAGTTGCCAAGTCGGCTGAACCGTTTGTGCTTAAGATTTTCTTGACAATCTCATAAACTTTTTGCTCGTCAGTTTGGCCAGGAGCAGCACCTACGCTGATGTTAGCACCGCCGCCAGCACGTTTGGCGTCAAATTCTTTCTCAGCCTGTGTTGAACTGTCAACTGGGTAACCGAAGTTGTTGTCAAGAGCTTCTTTAAGCTGGGCAATTGAAACTTCTTTGTTCTCGAACACATGCTTTTGCATAGCATATGCAGAGTCGCCTGCGTCAACAACGCCGAATGCTTGAGGACCTGTGAAGTTGTAAATTGCACCGCCCTCTTCAACGGTTTTGCCACGACCAATGCAGTCCTCAACCAAAGCGGACAGGAATGGGAGCTGGTCGCGCTCCATGTGAGCCAAGTCAACAGAGTTGTCGGCTTCTGCCAAGTGATACACGAAGTATTCCATTTGCTTTTTGAATGCATCAAAGAAGTCTTCGATGTTTGTCCAAGAGCTCATTTCGCCTGTTACAGGACCCAATTGCTTGTCACCAACACGACCATTGTTCATGGTGATTTCCATGACTTTTGCTACATTGAAGAATGCAGCGTCGTGCCAACCCTCTGTCTTGTGTGGGCACTGTGGCTCAACGCAGCCAATGATGCAGTAGTTACGTGCATCTTCAAGTGCAACACCACGGTTAACAAGAGCAGGGATGATAACTTCGTCGTTGTACATTGCAGGAACGCCCAAGCCTAGGCGAGCAAGTTCGCATGCCCTGTACAAGAACTCGTCTGGCGTGTTTTCATGAACACGAATTGAGAATGAAGGTTGTGGCAGCCTTACGTGAGCAGAAGCTGTCATTGCCATGTAGGAGATGTCGTTTGTGATGTCGCGACCCTTTTCGTCTTGGCCACCAACACCTAAGTTCTGGAACACAGCGTAACCAGCAAATGCTTGGTCAGAAATTGCGTCCCTTGTTTTGTTGATGTCATTTAGTTTCACCCAAATGCAGTCGATGAGTTCCTGAGCGAATTCAGGAGTGATGTTTTTGTCGTCACGATATGGTGGGTACATGTAAGTGTCAAAACGACCAGGAGAAATTGAGTGGCCAGTTGATTCAAGTTGCAGAATCATTTGCACGAACCAGAATGACTGGCATGCCTCCCAGAAGTTTGTTGCACCATGCTCTGGAACACGCTCGCAGTTAGAAGCAATTTGCAAAAGCTCAGACTTCCTTGTTGGGTTGCCTTCAGCTGCTGCCATTTCCCTTGCTTTTTGAGCATAGCGGTGTGCAAAGTTAATTGCAGCATTATAAGTGATGATAACAGCATTGTAGAACTGCTGTTTTTTGATGTAGTCTGGGTCAGAGTGATCCATTTTTTGCATTGCGCAAACAACTTCGTCAATAACACCACGGAAGCCTTTTTGAATAACTTTACCGTAGTCAACGCTTACGTGACCAACGCCACCATAGTAATAGTTACCAACAGTGAACACGCCATTTGCTTGGCAATCTTTTGTTTCCTCTGACATATAGGATGTTGCCAAGTCACTTACAGTTTTGCCTGGCCAATATTCAAATGCTGCTTGTAGCTTTTGCTTAACATCAGTAGGAATTTTGAATGGGTCAGCCATTCTTGTTTCCATAGTATCAAATTCTGCCGCAACCCAGTCGTAAGAATATTCTGGAGCAATTTGGCAAGAACGTGGGTGAACAGTTAGTGAACCAACAATTAGCTCATCGTCGCGAATGACGATTGGCATTTTGTTGAACAATGCCTCGCAAACCTTTGCACGACGCATAACGTTTGGCATGTTTTCGGTTTGCTTGTAAACCTCGGTTACAATTTCTGCACGTTCTGCCTCAACCTCGGGGAATGCGGTTACAATTACGTTTTGCAACCTTTTCACACGGTCGGTTGGCTCTGTAAAGCCTTTTGCTATCATAGAAATAGCCTCCTTTTTAATAAAACGACCAACAGACTAAACCCTGTTCACTGCCACACTCATCTTTAAAGCAGTGAACAGCAGTTTAAAACCAATTAAATAAAATTTAGGCGCTTACTTTTCATAGAACGAAACGCCTAAAAGTTTCAAAAATTCCCTTAATAATGTAACGTGGCCTGGCCACGCAGGGGATGTTACTAAATTGCCGTCAACAACAGTTTCAGTTGGGGGTACCTCAACATATTTGGCATTAGCGGCAAGTACTTCGGGTGCAACAGCATCGTATGCTGTAAGTGTTCTGCCTTGCAAAACACCTGCAGCAGTTAGAATTTGAACACCATGACAAATTGCTGCAACTGGCAAGTTTTGCTGAAAGAAAAAGCGTACAGTGTCAAGCACTTTCGCTTCCCTGCGAAGGTATTCGGGGGCGCGACCGCCTGTAAGGTAGAGCCCATCGAAAGTGGCAAGGTTTAAGTAGTCAAACGAAGCGTTTAAAACAAACTTGTGCCCTGGCACTTCGGAATAGGTTTGAGCAGCGCCGAAATCGTGCACCGCAGTTTGAATGGTGTCGCCTGCTGCTTTGTGCGGGCAAACGACGCTGACGTTAACGCCAGCAACCTGCAGTGCCTGATAAGGCACCATTACCTCATAGTCCTCGGAGTAGTCTCCAGCGATCATTAATAGGGACTTTGTCACTGCTCCCCCTTTCTGGCCTATTGATTAGCTTAACGTCGCCATCGATAACAACATTTTCGCTGCCTCGGGCAACGTCACCTTCTTCCCATGGCATAACATCGCCTTCTTCGCGCAAGTGTATGAAGATGTCCGCTACGCCCTCGCCTGTAACGGAGTCAACAAAAAAGATTGTTTTGCAACCCGCAATGCGAAGCCACAGCTCGGCTAAGTCAGGCCTTGCACAAAAATCGTTGATTTTTGTGACAATGCCAATAACTTCGCGTGTGGCCATTGCAACAGAATTTGGACTGTAAAGGGAATATTCCTCAGTTGAGCTTAACATAAGCCCAATTACATTAGCTTCGAAAGAATAGGTGAAGATGCCATGGGCAATTTTGCGATTTTCGCAGTATTCACCAGGGGTATCAATTATGTCGGTGAAATGGTTAACGTACTGGGTTTTGTGGTAGGTAATTTCATTGCCCCTTAATGCTTGCATTAAGGTGGTTTTACCAGTACCCGTTCTGCCGACTAAAATGATTTTACGCATGAGCTTTATGCCTTTGTAACCTTGCAAACTGAAAAGCCCATTTCGCGTTTAGCGTAAAGCAAAACGGCTTCCCAAGCGGTTTGAACATCGGCAATTCTGCCCGTAACAATTAAAGTGCCACTAAAGCGGTCGATAAAACCAACATCAATAGTAGCACGTTTCATTGCAATGTCAGCAGCAATGATTGCTGTTTCACGGGGTGAAAGTGTCATGATGCCAATTGCGGCTTTGTTGTAGTCGACCGAAGGGTCAAGACCAAGCTTTTGATAAATCAGCGGTTTAGGACTTGATACAATGTGTGCCATGGTAATTTGCTTACCAGGAACAGACTCTTGAATAATACGATTTAGTTCCACTTTTTTAACCACTTTCTTTAAGAAGCTTTTTAACTAAACCTACAACAGCGCATTGACTGCAACGCATGCCAAAACGCCACCAATTGTGCTTCCGACTAAGTTAACAATCAATTGATACTGCCAATCTACCTTTTCGCCATCTTTTGTTGGAATAGGAAGAATTGCGAACCAAATGCTGCTGAAGACGGAGCGCATTGCGTTCATGGAAAAACCTGTCAGGTTTAAAGTTAATGACAGCAAGAACACTGCTGCAAAACCGATAACGCCAATTTGCAATGCTGCAGAAGCACCGCTTGCTGCTTTGATGCAACCAAGCACCAAGAACAGGAACAAGAATGATGCACAGATTTCTTGGATAACATTCAAAGGAAGGTTTTTGGTAACAGGACCAGCTGAGAAAATGCCAGCTTTTTTAATGCCTTCGCTTGCTTTGAAGCTGTCGTAGAAGTTAACAACTGTAAGTGCAACAGCAACGCCAGCAGCCAAGAATTCCATTAGCAAGTACAAAGCTGCTTGTTGGATGGTTAGTGCGCCAACTGCCAACTGACCAAACACAACGCCTGGGTTTAGAAGAGCTGGACCACCAAGAACAACTGCAATAGCTAAGCCAAAGCCAACGGCCAGCGACCATGCAAACGACAAGTCTATCCACTTAAGACCTGGAAGTTGAGTTTTCTTTAGGGTAACGTTGCTCATGTAAGTGTAGCCACCCAGTAAGAAGACTAAACTGCCAATAAATTCGGATAAGTATTCCATACGGAGTTCACCTCCTTTCTTTTACATGCCCCCATGTACAAGATGCTTGTATCATACCAAACGGATTATGTTTTGCAATAAAAAATTTGCGTTGAAATTGAATTAAATTCGAAAAACATACAAAACGAAAAAATGTAAGCGGTACGTATTAAACTTTGAGTGGACGCTGTGCTTTGAAAATGCTGTTTGTTTAGGTTGAATAATGCAAAACTTTCAAAATTTCTACATACGTTATTGCCCTATTTCCTGCAATAATGGCTAGAAAAGCAAGAAGATTTATAGCGCTGATTTTATTTCAATATTGTTGCAAGCAAAAAATCATGCAAGGGCAAAAACTTAGCCGCATTGTAGCCTCATAACACCATGCCTAAAAAAGGGCAATGCTTTGCAACTGTGCAATGACGGGGAAAATTTATGCTTTTAGCTCTTCCATAAAGTGCGAAATTGGAATGCGTTCCTGTTCAATACGAAAAACAGGCCCTTCGCAAACTTGCTTGTAAGCTGCATATTCTGCCTTGGTTAGTTGCAAGCCCTCTTTTGCTTGGGAAGGCACAAGGGGCTTGCCTGCCGCTGTAAGCTTTGTTGCTAAATGCGCATAGCGTTTTAAGTGCTCACTTGACATCACGGCAGACGTGCATTCAAGCCCACATTGACGCAACAAGCTTAGAATTTCGTAGCCATCCGCATCCATGTCGCCCCAGTACACGCATGTAATTTCGCCACGTTTAAGCCATGGCATAACGCCTGGGATAACACTTGCAGCATAGCCATTGCCAAAAATTGCCATGGCACCTTCAATTGCTGGAAGCGCAAGGTAGGAATCTTTGTTTTCCGTTATTATTGCAAGGCTAATTTCATGCTCTAAAATTTGCGTAGGAGCAGTTGCAAGGCGTTCGGGCAAGTTTGGTTTGTCTAAAAACCTGTAACGCACTTGTCCTGGACGGTCTCTTAACACCAGCTCACAACCGCACAGCAGCTCAATTGCGCTAACGCGACGCTTTTTGTCGAGCCATTTTGCCGAAAAACCAGGCAGTGGAATTTGGCGTGGGAAACCATCTTGAAAAGCGCCCTGCCCTGCTTCAATGAAAAACTTAGCTGCTTTAAGCGTTAGGTTAAAG
>CAYVDR010000006.1:8471-17551 GCA_964450625.1 uncultured Senegalimassilia sp. | reverse complement strand
TTCGATTCTCCGCGCCTCCACCATTCGATTACTTCAGCAGGTTCAATAACTGAACCTGCTTTTAATTTTTTATAAATACTAACAACACAAACTTTTTTACACTTTCAAATCGAACATTGTTGCTCTTACATTTGTAATCAACCAGCAGATACGTTTGCAAAATTTTTTACCCTCATCCGATCAAGGATGCGCATCTGTTACAATGTGTTTTGGTTGTTAAGGTCATTTTTCAAGAGGTTAATTCCATGAATCACGAATCAGAAATTTATCATAGTCACAATGAAGAGTGTAAGCAAAATCGCACTTTTCAATGGGAATTGTGGCAACAATGTAATAACAATTGTTCATTTTGTGTTTTAGGCGCAGGAAAAAAACAAACATCAAATGAAAGAAAATTAAAGAGCCTTTCTGACTTTAACGAAACGCTAGACAATCTTGATTTTGATTTCTATAAAACTATTTCTCTTATTGGTGGTGAATTTTTTCAAGGTCAAATTGATGACAAAGCTGTTCAGGAAGCATATTTTCGCACCATCAAAAAATTGTGTGCTCTCTATAAATCTGGAATAATTGATACTGTGTATATTTCAGCAACACTAACGCTTGGTGATCAAGAGGATCTTTACAAAACGCTTAAGATGTTCGACGATGCAAAGCCTCATTCGGTCGACTCAAACACCTTTAATCCAAAAGGAATTTGGGTGTGCACAAGTTGGGATCCACAAGGGCGATTCCATACAGAAAAACAAAAACAAAATTGGGAATTGCATGTAAGTAAAATTAAGAAAGAGTTTCCGCAGGTAAAACTGAATACAACAATTATCCTAACGCAAGTATTTTGCGAAATGTATTTACAGGATTCATTTTCCCCGCATGATTTTATGCAAAAGTACAACACTTCGTTGGCATTTACTCAAACTAGAATCTTTGACGCTAAACTTGAAGGCAATGAACAGAGAAAATCAATTGAACATCTTGAAGAAAATCAAAAAATCGATGAATTTTTAACCAATCAAAAGAGAACAATTGAACACGAAATTGGTTTTAGGTTTTTCCCTGACAGGAAAACATTCAGGAAGTTTCTTTTAAAACTTGCCAAACATGACAAAGAGCTTTTTAATTCTCTGTTTGATTTAAGTAGAGAACCTTATGAGCTGCATAAAAATCATAACAATGCTGATGCAGATGAAGTTCAGCTTGTTGATGACAAAACAAGTTTGGAAGCTTGCTCTGTGTTCGATAGGTGTGTTAACCAAAACTGCTTGCTGCAACCTGATGAATGCAAGCACCCCATTGCATATGCAACTTACAGCGACTGCAACGAATGCATGATTTGCGACAAAAAACAAGTTAATGATGTTGTTATGAGATAAAAAATGGAGCAATTAGTGTGTGATACCTCATGGTAGTCATTTCCTATGCCAGCAAACTTTAATTAAGTCGCCCAGTTTGTATTAAGTGTAACGCTTGCCAATTGAACGGCAGAAATGTCACTTCCCGGCAACAAGCGTAACTGTTGTGTTATTAAGCCCAATTGTGTTTTGGTATTCAACGTGCTTAATTGCTTGGCGAAGCGTTTTTATGCCCATTACTTCTTCAGGGCTTGCGTTTTCAATGTCAAACTCAACTGGGTTGAAGGGCTTGCCGTTGTCTTTCATGTGCAGCTCAAGTGCGCCACCGCGCTTTAGTGTTATGCGCAAATCAATTGCAGGGTGCTTTGTTTTTTTAAAGCCGTGCTTAACAGCATTGCTTGTAAGCTCTTCTGTGCCAAGCACTGCCAGGTAAGTGCGCTTGCTATCCACGCCTTGCTCACTGCACCACGCTTCAACTTGCTTTGAGCAATCAATTACAGCGCCTAAGTTTGCTTCGCAAAAAAAGTTTTTTGACGCCAGCCAGTCTGCTTGGAAATTGCTTGGCAAATACATTAGTTTATCGAGCATGCTTGCGCCTGCGTTTGGGTGTTTGCGTGCCCAAATTACGTTTGCAACTATTACTTGCACTATTAGCGTTATGGCTTCACCTACGGGAAACGAAAGCCAAATGGCGTTTTCACCAAAGCCCCAAGCGGCACATAGGGCAAAGATAATTCCGAAAAACCCAGAGTATCCCACCGATATTGCACTTGCGGCAGAAATTTTGCCAATGCCTTGGTAGTAGCTTGAAAACAGCGAGTTTAAAATGCCAACGGGTTCACGAATTATGTAAAGGCGAATTGCAATAAGCCCAAGCGCAAACTCAGCGCCGCTAAACCCAAAAATGCCAACAACGTCAGGTGCAAAAATAAACATTACAACTGCCAGGCACAATGTAAGCGCAATGCCTACTTTCGATGCAATGCGCAAAGTGGCTTTAAGTGCACTTCGGTCTTGTTCGCCATAAAAAATGCCGCACATAAGCGTGGCAGTTTGGCCAATGCCTGTGGCAATGGATGACGTGAACAAGTTAACGGAAGACAGCATTGAAAGCACAGCCACTGCATTGTTGGCGGCAACAATTAAAAGCAGGTGGTTAAACACAAACGTGCGAAGCATCACTGTGATGCGTGTAAGCGAATCTGGCAGGCCAGTTTTTAGGATGCTGCCAATATCACGCAGGTGCAAAAGCGGGTTTACAACATGCAGCGTGTTCTTCTTGCTGAAAAAATGCGTGGCGCAAATGCACACTGCAATGCAGTAGGAAATGGTAGTTGCAAGCCCCATGCCAAAAAGCCCCATGTTTAGCACGCAAACAGCAACTAAATTTAGCACTATGTCGCAGGCACTCATGGCAACAATGGCAATAACACCAAGCTGTGGGGAATTGTCCAAGCGTGCAAAGCCCATTAACAGCTGAAGCAGCATAATTGCAAGCGCACAAGGGCAAATGCCCGTTAGAAATGAAACGGTGTCTGCGTGCAATGTTGGGTCATGTGCACCCAGGAAGTTTGCAATGAAGCTTGCAGCGGCTGTAAGACTTACGGAAAGAAGCGTGCCAACAACAAGCACCGCAAGCAAGGACACGCTAAAAATAACGTTGACGTGCGCTGCATTTCTGTTGCCCAAAGCGCGGGCACTAAGCGCAATTGCGCCTGTTTCAATTATGCCAGCACAGCCCGAGAATAGCAAAAACACCGAAAGCGACATGCCAATGGCAGCCACAGCGCCAGGGCCTAGCAAGTTGCCAGCAATTACATTGTCTAGCATCATGCCAAGGGTGGCTGAAAGCGTAATTAAAATGGAAAGCGTTAAATACTTGCCAAATGCACCCTTAATTAGTTTGTTGTTGGCAGTTGCTGAAGCTTGCATGGTTTTAAGCCTTTAACCTGCAATTTCTGCGTCAATAAGTGCAAAGAAGAAACGGCGTTTTTGCTCGGTGTCAATAATGTGCACAGGCTTAATTTGGTTGTCTGCGCTGCCACGTGCCACGCGCATGTCAACCCAAAGGTGGTTTGTTTGCTCTTGCAAAATGTGCACTTTCACAGGTGCGAGAACATTGTCATCAAGCTTTTTATTTACATTGCTGCTCGCAGCACGCATTTCTTCGTTTGTAATGCGCTCAAGCTCGTCAATGTCAATTTTGCTGCGGTTTGAATTAAAAAATTCAAACAAGTATTCATAGCCTGGCGGCAGAGTGTCGGCATTGGGGTAAACACTGAAATCAACCAAGTCAAGCTTCATTCGTTCAGCAACTTTGTCCGCAACTTTGCGCAACACTATTTCTGTTACTTTTTCGCCGCATAAGTTAATTGTTTGGTCAATGCGGTACAAAAATTCAATGACTGGCATTTTGCCCTTGTGTCCCACACAACGCACCGCATCGCGCATTTTGTAGCGGTAAAAGCCAGAGCCGCTGGTAATAATAACCTCGTAGTTTTTGCCAACCTCTAAATTTTCAACACCTAAGGTGTGTTCATAGTCGGGGTTTTCCGTGGGCACAAATTCAAAATACACTGAGCGGGGCAACATGACACTTTGCGGGTTGTCCATTTCAAATGGCACGGAAAATATGCCTTCCGAGGCACTGTAGCCCGTGTACAAAATGTGCACGTCATGTCCAATGAAGCGGCGTAGGCGCTGGGTGTATGACGTAAAACCGCCACCAGCAACGCTTCTAATTACAGTTAAGTTTGGCCAAATTAAGGGAACAACAGGTTCATTAAAGCCGTGCTCAAAAATTTTACGCAGTTCGTTTGCACGCTGGGGGTTTGGCGCAAGGTTCGCTTCTAGGTTTTTGCGAACATCGCTTGGCAGTTGCACTGAAGGGTCAATGGTGCCAGTTTCAATGTCGTGTACAAGCATTTGCCAGTTGCGCTCAACGTAGCGCATAACATCAAGCAACTTTGTGATAAAAACAACGCTAATGTCGCGAATGTCTGGCTCTTCAATGGCAAAGCGTGTGTGAAGGTAGCGCACATCGGTGTTGCTGTTAGCAAATACAGCTGCATCGGGGCTTGTGGTTGTTGCAGCTAAAAACGCGCGTGAGTCCATGGTTGCCTTGCTAGACAGCGCACCAAAAGTGGTGCCACACTTAAGGGTTTTTAGGCTGCACTGCATCATTGTAAACATGCGCCCGCCACGCAGTGCCTCACCAGTTTCTTTGTAAGTTATGTATTGTGTATACGCACCAGCATAGCCCATAAGCACATCTGACATGCGCTTTGTGTAAGGAATGCCTTTTGGGTTTCCCATTGTGCCTGAAGTTTCATTGAAATGTATTATTTCTTCAGATGTAACAATGCCCCTTTTGCCTGTTTCCATGGCTTCATAAATGTAGCCAGCGTAGTCGTCGTATGTGGTAAGCGGCACAAGGCGCTTGAAATCGTCAACGGTTTTGATGTTTGCAAAATTATGTTCCATGCCAAAGGGAGTGTTTTCGTTTGCCTTTATAAGGTCAAACAGCAATTCTTCTTGCACTTCTCGAGGGTGCTTGACATCATCTTCAAGTTGTGCAGCATACATTTGCCCCGCATTGTACTGTTGGTCAAACATTGCACTGCGTAGCGTTGCCACATCAATGTTTGCATTTACTGAAGCGTCTTGCTTTGTTGTGTTGTTGTTAGCAGGCATTGTGCCTGCGTCTTTGTTATTCGCCATGTAGTGCCGCCTAGTTTTCAATTGTCATGATGTCTGTAAACCCAGTGGCATCAAGCACATCCGCCACATAAACGTTTGGGCTTTTCAGTACCACTTCACCAGCTTGTTTCTGCATTTGTTTGTGAGCATACAAAAACACACGCAAGCCTGCGCTGGACACATATTGCGCATCACTAAGGTCAATGATTAGTTTTTTTTCGCCTTCAATGTTTTGGCGCAGGTAGCCCTCAAGTTCAGGGGATGTGTTGGTGTCAAGACGCCCGCTAAGCTTTACCGTTAAAGTGTCGTTTTCTTTTGACCCTGCAATTTCCATGCGTTTTCCTCTCTATTGTTTTGTTGACTGGGAATAATTTTATATAAAACGCTTTGTCATGCGAAGAATATTCATACCGTCTGTGCGAGTGTAGCGCATCTCGTCCAAAAACTCGCGCATAAGCAAAATTCCCAAACCGCCTTTGCGTTTTTCATCGGTGGGGTCAACTTTTTTTGGGTGGTATTTCAGCGGGTTGTAAGCTATGCCATAGTCGCTGAAAACCAAATGCATGCAGCCATGCGCCACATCAACAGAAACTTCTATGCTAACAGGCAGGCGGGGTTGGCCTTTTGGGAAGCCATAATTGCAAATGTTAACGAATGTTTCTTCGCATATAATCATAAGGTGCGCCATCATGCGCTGTGTGCAACCTTTTGTTTGGCACAGCGGATTTAGGAAAGCAAATAATTTGTCCAAATGCTCTGTTTGCGCTTGTAAAGTAATTTTGTGAACTGGCAACTTCCAATAAAAACCCAGTGCTGTAATGTCGTCTGCTTGGGGCGAGCCTGCTGCAAAGTTTTGAACGTTTAAAACCAAATCGTCTACCATCTCTTGCATGGTGTTTTTTGCTACAGCTTTGTCTAGCGCTTCAATCATGCGTTTTGTTCCGTAGAATTCGCCATTTTCATTAGTGGCTTCAGTTACACCGTCGGTGTAGAGCAAAAGCCCATCGCAGGGGTTAAACGAAATTGTTTCTTGGCTATATTTCATGCCGTCAACAGCGCCAAGCACCATGCCGTGCTTTCCTTCCAACAGCACAAGTTTGCCGTTTTGCTCGAGCACAGGCGGGTTGTGACCTGCGTTTACATAGCGCACCTCGCCGTTTTTAGTGTCAAGAATGCATGCGAACAGTGTAATGAACAGGCACGTGTCGTTGCCGTCGTAAAGCAAGTTGTTTGCCAGTGCAAAAGCCATGCTTAAGTCAGACGTTTGCAAAATGCATTGGCGCAGCAAACTTTGGGCACGCATCATAAACAGTGCAGCGCCCACCCCCTTGCCAGCAGCATCGCCAATAACAAATGCAACCTTTTGCTCGCCCGCATTAAACACATCGTAAAAATCGCCACCAACTTCACGTGCGGGGTGCATTACACCTGCAATGTCAAGTGAGAGGCGCTCGGTGTAGGAGCTGAAATCCTTCGGCAGCACACTCAATTGAAACTGCGCGGCAATGTTAAGCTCGGCTGCAATGCGCTGCTTTTCAGCATTCATTTTGTACATGCGCCCCACGTAGTCCAGAAGGTCTTTACGCATTTTGTTTGTTGATTCACACAGCTGCGCAACTTCTTTAAGAGGCTTTGCATCCTGCGCATCAACCGTAACAGCAATGTCAAGTTTACCCTGTTCACGTGCGTTTTCAATGCGCTCAACAAACGTTTTTTGGTCGTGTGCGAGCACTTCTGTTGGGCGTATTAAATGTTTTTCCAAAAAGTACAAAAGCACAAACATGGGTATAAAAATGGGAAGCGAATACATCGCAGTGTTTAAGTACAGAAGAATGATAATCCAAGGGACAGTTTTATTTTGCCCTTCAACAACGAAGTCACTCACGGAGATTAGCAGAAGCAAAACCGCAGCACAGAGCGTAAACACCATCACAAAGCGCTGTGTTAGGTTTGTTGTTGGCGTGTTTTTGTAGGAAACGTGCACCCAAGGCGGTGGCGTTTGCGCAAACGGACTGCGTTCAAGCACAAAAAGCAAGGGCATGCCAACGTAGAGGAGCATGCACATGTTGTTTAGCGAGCGTGCTGCAAACAGCGTTGCGGCATCGGTTGTGGAAGATGTGCCAATAACGTAGACAATTACAACGTTTACGCAAACGCTGTCGGCAAGCGCAAGCAGCATGTAAAGCGCAGTTTTGCCAGCAGAATCAAAGCGAGGGTAAGGCTTTTTGCTGTTGCGATAAATTGCATACCACACCCAGCGGGGAAGGCCACTGTAGGCAATTTGCACCAAGAAGTAGGCAAGAAGAACAAACTCACTTGCGCTTTCATGGAAAACGTCGGACAGCAGGTTGGCACTTGCGCAACCAAAAATGCCTGGCAGCCCAAAGAAAAAGCCAAGTACTGGTCCCAGTGCTGACGCAGGGCGAATTTGCACAACGTCATAGAGCTTTGGCAGTGCTAAAAAGCATTCATTAACAATGAAGTAGGTAACGAAGCAAGCTGCAAAAACTAAAAAATTCTTGTGTTTACTGTCCATTTGTAGCTGAATTTATTTCTTTTAAAGCTATTTCGCTTAAGAAACGTCTACCATTATCTTCCACGCCAATGTTATAAGATATAAGAGGTGTGACTGAAGACTTTAAAAGCTTTGGGATGTATCTGCGTTCAAACGCCATTGAATGTTGGTTGTTATTATATATAAAATGCTTGCAACCTGCCTGTTCAAGCATTGGTTTTGCTATTTCACAATCTGGACCAAATACCTTAGCAGTTTTAATGAAATAGTCTTCTCTATCAAAATCGTATGCACTTTGGCAATTTATAAAATCCTTATTGTAGCTTAACACATCGCCTCTAAACTTATTTTCAACGCTACAGTAGTGCATACCAAAAGAAAATTTCTGATCTATTGCCCACGCCATTAATTCTAATGCTAATTGTTCGCTACCAGCAACTGGACCAGACTTAATTCCACCGTGGCAATACCCATAATAAGCCGGAATTGGAGAAATAGGATTTTTAGCTAGCAAGCCTTTTTGCTCAAAGTTGCTCCAGTTCACAATGTTAAAAACCATTTCAAGCAAATTCATCCCTTTAATTCCAATATCATCAAAGCGCTGCATATATCGCTGTAATTTTTGCTTTTCACCTGGGATAATTGGCATCTCTACAACAACATCTGGTATATATGCTGTTGCTATTTTCATATTGTCAAACACTTTCTCAAGCGTAGCAGGGTCATCGTAATATTTGATACTGAACCTAATTTCTTGAAGACCTAGTTTTTGTAATTTTTTTAATACATCAACTGTTGCTAAATCGCCAGATGTGTAAAGACGCGTATGAACGTTTGGGAATAATTCCTTTAGTTTACTTAACATAGCGTATGTAGTATCTAAATCTAATAGTGGCTCACCGCCAGTTATCGCAGCACATTTCAGTTTCCTTTTTGATGCTAAAGCATCCTTGTCTGTCAGATACTCAATTCCATGCGTAGCACCAGCCTTTGGTTGCCAACGTGTGTAATCAATGCAATAAAAGCAGTCTCGATGACATTGCAGGGTTGCAGTATATGTTGACGTTGAAGTGCGAATGGAACTGCACTCAAAACATGCTTGAGACACCCAACCATACTTAACACTAGCGTTAGATAAATATGTTTTTGCACCCTTTGCTTTAAGCTGTGAAAGCAAAGTTTTGACTTCATGACAATGTGAATTACGCACAGCGAATTTTACACCTTGGCTGCGTAAATCATCCATTAATTTTTGTTCAAAATTTTGATAATACTGAAAAGCGTCCTGTAATGCTTTGTTATGGCAGTTTTGTATCATTGTCTCATTCTTTCTACAATCGCTGTTAGCCCTGTTTAGCGCCTTGGGTAAATCTTACGTTTTATATCGCACTCTCACGTTTTAAAACGCCAAGTGCTTCCTCGCATAATTGCTCACTTGATTTTGTGTCAGCGCACAGCCAATGAATGCGCCCATCTGCACGAAACCAAGTGCGTTGGCGTTTTGCATACCTTGC
>CAYVDR010000006.1:0-8371 GCA_964450625.1 uncultured Senegalimassilia sp. | reverse complement strand
AATGACTCGCTTAGTGTCTGCAACTTCAATTACCGCCGCACTTTTTGGGTCAAGTTCTTTCAGCTTTTCCCATGTTGCACTTTGGCCTTTTTCGCTTGCGAATTGTTGCCACTTTTGTCTTGTAGGGTTATTTGTTTGCTCGCCAGCGCAGAAGTTGTAGCCATCAATTGCTGCACGCACATAAAAGCCTGTGCCACCTGCCAAAACAGAGCGCTTGTGAGCTTTATCAATTTCTTCAAAAATGCCACGTGCATAGCTTTGAAACATTGCCGCAGAATATGGCTTGCCTGGGTCTATAAGGTCTAGCCCATAATGCTTAACCTTACGCTCACTTTCGGGCAACTTGCCAGTTCCAATGTCCATGCCGCTATACACTTGCATGGAATCGGCGCTTATAACTTCGCCATTAAGTTTTAGCGCTAAAAGCTGCGCTAAGTCGGTTTTGCCAGATGCAGTTGGACCAACAACACAAATTACAGGCTTTGAAAGTTTTGGGATGTTACTTTCCATCTTCAACAACATTGCCTGACAAGTACCACGTTTTAGCTTCATTAATTTTTACAGGTACAATTTTTCCTGCAAAACTTTCAGCCGTTTGTCCTTCTGGAATTGGCGCATGAACCGTTTGGTTTTTAGGGCTTTTACCTGCAAGAAGTTTACTGTTGCGCTTTGATGTGCCACCAAACAACACGTCAACAGTCTTTCCCGCTTCTTTTTGATTTAACTCAAATGCACGCTTTTGCACAATGTTAACAAGTTCATCAAAACGCTTCTGAATAACGCTGTGGGGGGTGTTATCTTCCATTTTTGCCGCAGGGGTTCCTTCACGTTTTGAATAAATGAACGTAAACACTTGGTGAAAACCCACTTCATCAATTAGGCTTGCAGTTTGTTCAAAGTCTGCTTGCGTCTCGCCTGGAAATCCAACAATAACATCGGTTGAAAGTGCGATGTCTGGGCATGCACTGCGCAGTTTATCAATTAGCCCAAGGTAGTGTTCACGAGTGTATTTCCTGTTCATGGCAGCCAAAACTTCATTAGAACCCGACTGTACTGGCAAGTGAAGTGCCGGCATTAGGCAGCGCAAGTTTGAAAACTTGGAAATTACAGCATCTGTTAAGTCTTTCGGGTGGCTTGTTGCAAAACGCAAGCGCTCAATGCCAGTTTTGTCCAGCGCGTCTAACACTTCAGCAAACTTAGGGCTTCCATACAAATCTCGCCCATAGGAGTTTACGTTTTGCCCAAGCAATGTAATTTCTTTCACGCCAGCTTTTACATAGCTTTCTGCATCAGCCATAATGTCTCTTAGCTCACGTGACTTTTCGCGCCCACGAACGTAAGGCACAATACAGTAGGAGCAAAAGTTGTTGCAACCAATTGTAATTGGCAGCCACGCTTCCCACGCATGTTCACGAGTTTGTGGAAGTGCGCTGGAAAATTCGCTAGATTCGTCCAAGACTTCAGCTTCTCGCTTGCCACAATCTAAAACGTTTTCAATTAAGCTTGGCAAGTGGCTTATGTTGTGCGTACCAAAAACAATGTCTACATGCGTTAGCTTCTTTAAAAGCACTTCGCCATCGCGCTGACCGATGCAGCCACCGATGGCAATTATGCGTTTTTTAAGCGGCGAGTTTTCTCTAAGCTCAACATTTTTAATGGATGCAACTTGACCATACAAGCGCTCATCAGCGGCTTCACGCACGCAACATGTCATATACACCACCACATCGGCAGCCTCGATGCTGTTTACACCTGTTGCACCAAGCGCCTCAAGCATGCCAACAATGCGCTCGGAGTCGTGTTTGTTCATTTGGCAACCAAATGTGCGAACAAAAAAAGTTAGGTTTAAAAATTTGTTTTGCACGTTAGGACCTTTAACGCTTTCAAGCTGTTTAAACTGCGTTTTGCTCAGGTTGTTCAACAACGCTAGGCAAAATTTTGCTGCTTTTAATTGTCAAGCGAATTGCAGTTCTGTATTGACCGTCTATAACAATGTCTGCAAAACTTGGCGTGCATGAAACTTCAATGCCAACAGGGCTTAAAAACCCGCGGGAAATTGCTACCGCTTTTATTGCTTGGTTTACCGCCCCTGCACCAACTGCCTGAATTTCAACGGGTGTTTTGTCCTTCACCATGCCAGCAATGGCGCCTGCAACGGATGCTGGGGAAGACTTGGAGGAGACTTTAAGCAAGCCACCTTCGGTTTTGTACGAACTTAGAGCCATTTTTAAACTGCCTTTTTTCTGCATTTAAACTGTGATTGTATTTTCATTCGCAGTATTCTAGCTTGAATTTGAATGAAGGTGAACTAACAAACTTAATTTAAGCATATGGCAAGACAAAAAAGCCACCAATAAGTGGAACAAATACTAATTATTTAATGAAAGGCATGAAAGCATTTAAGCGAAATTATAAACGTTACCTGTAATTTCAATTTTATGCTATATTGTTCAGCACGTTGTTAACTTAAGGAGGTACAAAATGTTTAGGTACAAAACAAGTGGTGTATGCAGCAGGGAAATACAAATTGAATTGGATGGCGATGTAATCCAGGATGTTAAATTTATTGGCGGTTGTAACGGCAACTTAAAAGCTATTTCAAAGTTGGTTAAAGGCAAAACTGTTGATGAAATTGTTGGCATTTTGGAAGGAAACACTTGCGGTCCAAAACCAACATCGTGCGCTGACCAACTTGCACAGGCTTTGCAAGAGGCAAAGGTGGCTTCTTAATTTTGCATTAAGCGAAACCACATTTATAAATTGCATAAATTTACTCTAAAACAATGCCGCATGCAGGTGTTTTTAGCTTGTATTACAACTGCGGTTTGTGGTTTAGCTGTTGCTACAAATATTGCTAACTCTTTTGTTTATGAGCAATATGCTAATGAAATTAAGTGCAAGTATGCTCAGTTTGACTACTCTTCAAGCGGCTTATGCCAACAAAGCGATGTGCTAGATGGGCAAGAGGCGTCAAGCGAAAATAGCGTGCAAACTGAAAATTCTACTGATAATGCAAGTGTAAACGCTTCAAAAACTGAACGCGAAGCATCCATTGACAAAGTAATTGCAACTGCAAAAAGCTTGCTTGGCACACCTTATGTGTGGCTTGGCGTTTACCCTGACGACGAAGGCATGGACTGTGCATCGTTTACGTGGTATTGCTACAGCCAACTTGGCATAGACATTGGTTTTGAAACATACGACCAAATGAATGTGGGCTATGAAGTTAAGTCTTTAGCAGAAGCAAAACCTGGTGACATCATTCTAATGTACTATGGAATTGCCCCAAATTATGACCCACAACTGCCCGAGCATGTTGCACTGTATGCAGGTGGTGGCATGATTTATGAAGAGCCGCAAGCAGGTGGTGTGTGCCAGTATGTTTCTTTTTGGTCAAAGCACACTACAAAAATTCAAATACGTCGCATAATCGCTGATTAGTGTTGTGAGTGAACTTTTTGTTTAGCCAGTGTAAAATGCATTTTTCTTACTAATTTCTAGCATTTAGTATGTACTATTACTTTTATGGTTCAACAACAAAAAGCTTTTTGCGTTTTGTTTAGTAGGGGGTTTTAACAAAATTGTCCAACGAAATAACTTATAAACAAGCTGGCGTTAACATTTCTGAAGCTGCACGTGCTGTTAGCGCAATAAAGCAGCACGTTAAAATGACATACCGCCAGGAGGTTGTTGGCGATATTGGTGGTTTTGCAGGGCTTTTTTCAATAGCAGCTGCAAAACAAATGCAAGAGCCTCTTTTAGTTTCTGGTACTGACGGCGTTGGTACAAAGCTTCAGGTTGCAAACCTTGCAGGCAAGCACACAACCATTGGCATAGATTTAGTAGCAATGTGCGTTAACGACATTCTTGCTTGTGGGGCAGCACCATTGTTTTTTCTAGACTATATTGCAATAGGCAAAATTAGGGCTAATTTTGTGCGTGAAATTGTTGCAGGCATTGCACGTGGTTGCAAAAGTGCAGGTTGTGCGCTTATTGGTGGGGAAATGGCAGAACACCCTGGCGTTATGCCAGACGACGAATACGATGTGTCAGGTTTTTGTGTTGGCATCGTTGACAAGCCACTAATGCTAAACCCTGAAAATGTAGCTTCTGGCGATGTGCTAATAGGTTTGGCTTCTTCTGGCTTGCATTCTAACGGCTATTCGCTTGTGCGCAGGGTGTGCACAGAAGGCAAAACAAAAGCTGAGCTTTCGGCATCATGCAGTGAACTTTGTGGCGAATCTGTTTTAAAAGCGCTGCTTGAGCCAACAAAAATTTATGTGAAGCCTGTGCTAGATGTTATGCAAAACATGCCAGGTGCAATAAAAAGTTTGGCTCACATTACTGGCGGTGGCATTACGGAAAACCTTAATCGCGCACTAAACTCAAGCGTTAATGCAAATGTTGAGCTTGGCACGTGGCAAGTTAAGCCTATCATTAAATACGTCTGCGATAAAGCTAATTTAAGTCATGAGGAAGCTTTAAAGACATTTAACATGGGGCTTGGTATGGTTTTAGTTGTTGACGCCACACAAGCAAAAAGTGTTTGCACAATGCTTGAAAGTGCAGGGGAGACAACCTATTTGGTTGGCAGCATTGTTGAAGGCTGCGGTCAGGTGCAGTATGCAAATGAAGGCAGCCTGTACGCTTACAAAAACTAAAGGGCGCAAACATGGCTAAAAAATTAAACATAGGCGTTTTAATTTCTGGCAGTGGCACAAATTTGCAAGCAATTTTGGATGCCTCAAAAACATGGCTTAACGTCAACGTTTCGTGTGTTGTGTCGTCGCGCCCAAACGTAAAAGGTATTGACAGGGCGCAAGACGCTTCAGTGCCTGTGCTTGTACTAGATAAAGCTGCATATGAAAAACCTAAGGCAGCCGATGAAAAAATAGTTGAATTTTTACATGCGCACGGCGTTGAATATGTTGTTATGGCTGGTTACATGCGCCTTTTAACACCTGTTGTGCTTGATGCCTTTCCAATGCGTGTTCTAAACATACACCCAGCACTGCTGCCTTCTTTCAAGGGTGCACACGCAATTGAGGATGCATTTGGCGCTGGCGTTAAAGTTACAGGCGTTACAGTGCACTTTGCAAATGCTCAATATGACATGGGCCCAATCATTGCTCAGCGGGCAATTTATGTTCAAGAAGGCGAAACGCTTGAAAGTTTGGAAAGTCGCATTCACATTGCTGAACACGCGCTTTACCCTTATGTTTTGTCTCTTTTAGCAAATGGGGCTGTAAGTGTTAATTCAAACGGTAAGGTTGAAATAAAAACAAACATAGGCGAGTAAGGGGCTTTTATGTCAGATGCAAAAATTAAACGAGTTCTAATCTCAGTTACTAACAAAAACGGCATTGTTGAATTTGCAAATGCACTTCACAGTGAATTTGGTTGTGAAATAATTTCAACTGGTGGTAGCGCAAAAGTGCTTAAAAGTGCTGGTGTTGAGGTAACTCCAATCAGTGATGTTACAAACTTTCCCGAAATGATGGATGGGCGAGTAAAGACATTGCACCCTAATGTACATGGTGGGCTTTTGGCAAAGCGCAACAATGAAGCACACATGGCTCAAGCTGTACAGCACGGCATTGAAATGATTGACATGGTTGTTGTAAACCTTTATGAGTTTGAAAAAACCGTCAATAGTGGTGCTGGGCTTGACGCTTGCGTTGAAAACATCGACATCGGCGGGCCTGCAATGCTTCGCAGCGCGGCTAAAAATTTTGAGAGCGTAACGGTTGTTTGCAACCCTTCACATTACTCAGAAATTCTTGAGCAAATGCGTGCAAACGGTGCCTGTACAACATATGAAATGCGCATGAAGCTTGCAAGTGAAGTTTTTGAAACAACAAATGCATACGATGGCGCAATTGCAAATTACTTGAAAGCCCAAATGTCTGATAACAGTGCTAATAACGAAGGTAATGGTTTTTCAGATGACTTAACATTGCACTTACATAAGGTGCAGAATCTACGCTATGGCGAAAACCCCCACCAAAAAGCAGCATTTTACAGTTGGGCTGAAAGTGAGCAACAGCACAGTTTGGTTGATGCAAAGCAGTTAAATGGCAAGCCTCTTTCATATAACAACTTGCTAGACACCGATGCTTGTTTTTCACTGGTTCAGGAATTTATACAGCCTGCAGTTGTAATTTTAAAGCACCAAAACCCTTGTGGGTCTGCTGTTGGACAAAGCATTGCTAATGCCTACGACAAAGCTTTTGAATGCGACCCTAAAAGTGCATACGGCGGCATAATCGCAGCTAACGCAGAAATTAGTGCAGAAATGGTTCAGCACATTAACGACAACAAACAATTTGTTGAGGTTATTATTGCACCTGCTTTTGAAGCTAGCGCACTTAAAATGCTTCAAAAGAAAAAGAACTTACGCGTTTTATGCACCAATGGCATGCCAAAAAATGCTGGCACTGAAATTCGCAGTGTATGTGGCGGTGGTGTATTGGTGCAACAGCACGATGTTGCAAGTGAAGCAATTGAAAGTTTTAGTGTTCCAACAAACCGCAAGCCAAATGAAAACGAAATGGATGAGCTTTTGTTTGCTTGGAAAGTTTGTAAAGGCGTTAAGTCTAATGCAATTTTAGTTGCTCGCGACCATGCAGGCATAGGCATGGGTCCAGGTCAGCCTAACCGTGTGGACAGCGCACACCTTGCTTGCAAGCGCGCACACGATGCTTGTGAGCGCATGGGGGTGAAGCCCGAGGGCTTAGTTTGTGCATCTGATGCATTCTTCCCATTCCGCGACAACATTGATGAGCTGGCAAAATGGGGTATAACAGCAATTATTCAGCCAGGCGGCTCCATTCGTGACGAAGAAGTTATTAAAGCTTGCAATGAGCACAATATTGCAATGGTGTTTACTGGCGTGCGCCACTTTAGGCACTAGTTCTTATTTGTGCTAAGTCATTTACTAGGCATAAAATGCTGAACTTTCATGTGCTTGTCTATGTCTAATAGTTTACAAGACTTCAACCCAATTGAATACATTAACCACCCGCGTTGGAAAGCTTCGCGTTTAGGTCTTAATCGCATCCGTAAGTTGCTAGAGCGTTTGGGCAGGCCGCAAGATAGGCTGCGGTTTGTTCACGTTGCTGGCACAAATGGCAAGGGAAGCGTTTGTGCTTACATATCTGCTATTTTGCAACAAGCTGGCTATAAAGTTGGTACGTTTACCAGCCCTTACATTGAGAAATTTGAAGAGCGCATTCGCGTGTGCGACAAAAATATTTCATATAGCGCCCTAAAGGCTGTAACCCTTCAAGTAAAAGAATGTGCCAGTGCACAAGAACTTGAAATGGACGAGCACCCCACAGAGTTTGAGCTTATGACTGCTGTGGCACTAATGCATTTTGCAAATGAGCGTTGTGAAGTGGTCGTATTAGAAGTTGGGCTTGGTGGCAGGCTTGATTCTACAAACGTAATTGATGCACCGGATGTATGCGCAATTGCTCGCATTGGGCTTGATCACACGTCAATTCTTGGTAGCACGCTTGCTGAAATCGCAAGCGAAAAGGCAGCCATCATAAAGCATGGGTGTAGTGCATGCGTTACTTACCCGCAAGAAAACGAAGCACAACATGTTATACAGCAAGCTGCAAATGAAGCTGGTGTTAAGTTAACAACTTGCAATTTTGAACAGCTTGAAATAGGTGCTGTTAAAGGCGGTTTTAGAAATTTCATGTATAAAGGGCAAGTGTTTAAAACGCAACTTTTAGCAACTTGCCAGCCAAAAAATGCAGCCGTTGCAATTGACGTTGCATACAAATTGCGTGAATGTAGCTATAACATTTCTGATGTTGCAATTGCCAGCGGCGTTGAAACTGCAATGTGGCCAGGGCGTTTTGAGGTTTTGGAAACTAAACCTAACATGCCCTTGGTGGTGCTTGATGGGGCGCACAATGTGCAAGCTACTAAAGAATTAGCAAACTCACTTGTGAATGTGTTTGGCATGCGCAAATTTGTTTTTATATGCGGCGTCATGGCTGACAAAAACTATGAAGCAATGCTGAAACAAATTGCTAATTTATCTGCTGCTTTAATATGTGTTACCCCAAATAACCCCCGTGCTCTTAGTGCTGGTAAACTTGCACAATGCGCACGATTCGCGTGTAAAAAAAATGTTGATGTTTTCACAGCTAAAACATTTGAGTTAGCTGCTGAAATGGCGGTTAGAGCAGCTGGCTTGAATGGAATTATCTGCGCTTTCGGAAGCTTATATATGCTTGCCGATATAAAAAGGGCATTTAGAAAAACTTATTTACATTCATAATTTTTCTGCTAATGTGAATGTCAACAACTTAATAGCACACACCCCGTTGATAAGTTTTGAACCTTAAGTGGGACA
>CAYVDR010000005.1:15917-17707 GCA_964450625.1 uncultured Senegalimassilia sp. | reverse complement strand
GTTTAACTTATACTTGCAAGGCTGCCAAACGGTTAGGCAGTTTTTTCAACTTGGTTTGCACGCCTGCACCAGGCATGCGCACTCAGTTGAAATGTTTTTATTGAGCGCAGCACTTCGCTGCACGGAAGGCGGGCTTTAAATCCCGCAAAGAAAGGTGGCACATTATGCCAAGTAAGTTAAGCATCACTAAAGAGCGCACCGCACAACTTGTTTCTGAATACGGTGCAAACGACAAAGACACTGGCAACCCAGATGTCCAAGTTGCAATCCTGTCCGAGCGCATTAGCAACTTAACAGACCACTTAAAGTCGCATAAAAAAGACAACCACTCACGCCGCGGTCTTATGCTTCTAATTGGTAAGCGTCGTGGGCTTTTAAGCTACATCAAGCAACGCGACATTGAGCACTACCGTAAGCTCATTAAAAAATTAGGCATTCGCGACAACGTTAAATAGGTTTTTTAAGGCCCGCCAAGCGCGGGCTTTTGCTTTTATGCGCAGCGTTTATGCACGCATTAGCATTAAACAAGGTTTACCCCACATAAATTTTGTGGTTTTTAGTTTGTGAAGGCAAGGTGCATGTGTGCACCAATTGGCCAGAAAGAGGAAAAGAAGAAGTATGAACAAAGTTGTTGAAGAATTTGAACTGTACGGAAAAAAGTACCGCTTTGAAACAGGCGAGCTTGCAAAGCAAGCATCAGGTGCTGTTCTTGTAACAGAGGGCGACACCACAGTTTTGGTTACCGCAGTAATTTCGAAGGAAGAAAAAAACGTTGACTTTTTCCCGCTAACCGTTGACTACATCGAAAAAATGTATTCTGTGGGTCGCATTCCTGGCGGCTACTTAAAACGTGAAGCAAAGCCAACTGAAAAGGGCACGTTGAACGCTCGCATGATTGACCGCCCAATTCGTCCTGGGTTTGCCGACGGCTTTAAGCGCGACGTTCACATTGTTGCAACAACTTTGGTGTGCGACGGCACAAACACACCCGACTGCCTTTGCGTTGGTGGTGCGTCTGCAGCCCTTATGCTTGCATCTGCCCCGTTCACAGGGCCTGTTGCTTGCGTGCGCATAGCGCAAGTTGAAGGCGGCGAATTTGTTGTAAACCCAACGTATGAACAGCTTGAAGGTGCAACACTTGAGCTTACAATTGCTGGCACTAAAGAATACATTTCCATGGTTGAAGCAGGGGCTAAGGAAGTTTCTGAAGAAACAATGCTTAAAGCCATGGAAATGGGCCAAGAGGCAATTGCAGCGTTTTGTGATGCACAACAGCGCTTTATAGACCGTGTTGGTGTTGAAAAAGTTGAGTGGCCACTTCACGTGCCAGACCCTGCAATTGATGAGCGCATAAGCCCATTTTTTGACGAGATGTCTGCATGCTTAAAGGATGCCGACAAGCAATCACGCATCGAAAAAGTTGAAGCACTGAAAGCACGCATCACTGAAGAGGAATTTAGCGAGGAAGAACTTGACGGCTGGGCAGGCGATGTTGCAGCTGCACTAAAAGCGTTAGAAAAGCGTGCAATGCGGCAAATGGTCATTGAAACTGGCGAGCGTGTTGACGGGCGCAAATCAACTGAAATTCGCCCGCTTCACATTGTGCCAGGCTACTTGCCACGTGTGCACGGCTCGGGGCTTTTCCAGCGTGGGCAAACTCAAGCGCTTTCAATTGCAACGCTTGGCATGCTAAACGAGTGGCAGCGCCTTGACACAATCGAGCCTGAAGAGGGTAAACGCTACATGCACCACTACAACTTCCCACCGTATTGCACAGGCGAGGTTGGTCG
>CAYVDR010000005.1:4424-15817 GCA_964450625.1 uncultured Senegalimassilia sp. | reverse complement strand
AACGCTACATGCACCACTACAACTTCCCACCGTATTGCACAGGCGAGGTTGGTCGCATGGGTGCGCCAAAGCGCCGCGAGGTTGGTCACGGTGCGCTGGCTGAACGTGCACTTTTGCCTGTGATCCCCGCAGAAGAAGAGTTCCCATACGCCATTCGTGTTGTGTCAGAAGTGCTAGAGTCAAACGGCTCGTCGTCTATGGCGTCCACTTGTGGCTCCACACTTGCACTAATGGACGCTGGCGTGCCAATTAAAGCACCAGTATCTGGCATTGCCATGGGGCTTATCAAAGAAGGCGACAGCGTTGTAATACTCTCCGACATCCAAGGCTTGGAAGACTTCCTAGGCGACATGGACTTTAAAGTTTGCGGCACATCTAAGGGCATTACCGCACTTCAGATGGACAACAAAGCACACGGGCTTTCCACTGAAATTTTAGGCAGAGCCCTTGCACAAGCACATGAGGGGCGTGCGTTCATTTTAGACGCAATGCTAAAGGAGCTGCCGCAGCCACGCGAAGGCTTGCGCCCAACAGCACCTCGCATTGAAACCATGAAAATTGACGTCGACAAAATTCGCGACGTCATTGGTCAGGGCGGCAAAGTTGTTCGTGGCATTCAAGAAGAAACTGGTGCAACTGTTGAAATTTTGGAAGACGGCACAATTCACGTTGCATCTACCAGCCAAGATGCAGG
Organism: uncultured Senegalimassilia sp.; assembly: GCA_964450625.1. Lineage (GTDB taxonomy): Bacteria > Actinomycetota > Coriobacteriia > Coriobacteriales > Eggerthellaceae > Senegalimassilia. The sequence continues at coordinate 15,123 of CAYVDR010000005.1, read as the reverse complement.
CGATGCAGCAAAGAAAATGATTAACGACATTGTGCGCGAACCTGAAGTTGGCGAGGAATACGAAGGCGAAGTTGTTGGTATAAAAGACTTCGGTGCATTTGTTAAGCTAACTGCTGGCAAAGACGGGCTTTTGCACATTTCACGCATGGCTAACGGCAGAATTGGCAAAGTTGAAGATGTGCTGAACATGGGCGACACCGTGAAAGTCAAAGTTATTGAAGTGGATGCAAAAACAGGCAAAATCTCACTTGACAGGCTTGACAAACCCGATGCCCCAGAAGGCTTTGGCGCAAATGCGGGCAAGCGCAAGGGTGGCGGCAATGCGCACCCAGGGCAGCACCGCAAAAAGCGCACTCCACGCAGGCACCACGACATGTAAAAAGTAAGGCAAGGTGGCACAAACATGATAAACGTTGCAGTAGCAGGCTTTTTAGGGCGCATGGGCAGTGCAGTTGTTGACGCAGTTAACAAGGCAGATGACATGCAGCTTACATGCGGCATTGACCCAAACGCCCAGGGAAGTGAAAACTTCCCAGTGCATAAAACGGTTGAAAGCGCAATAAGCGCAGGCGGCTTCGATGTTATGGTCGACTTCACGCAGCCTGCTTCTGTTGCAGCAAACATTAAAGCTGCACTTAGCGCTGGCATAAACTGCGTTGTTGGCACAACAGGGCTTTCAACTGAAACATTGCAAGAGCTAAGCGCACAAGCAACAAACAATGCTTGCTTGTTCTATGCACCAAACTTCACAACAGGCGCTGTGCTGATGATGCAATTTGCACGCGCTGCTGCCCCCTACTTCCCAGAAGCTGAGGTGCTGGAATTTCACCACTGCAATAAAAAGGATGCGCCATCGGGCACAGCAGTTCGCACAGCACAAATCATAAGCAGTGCACGTAACGGCCGGGTAAGCGAAGCCCCTGGTGCAGAAACAGAAATTGATGGCGCAAAAGGTGCTCGTGGGGCATTGGTTGAAGGCGTGCCTGTGCATTCTGTGCGCTCGCAAGGCTATGTTGCAAGCCAGGAGGTTGTGTTTGGTTCCATGGGCCAAACGCTAACAATACGCCACGATTCGTGGGACCGCACATCGTACATGCCTGGCGTTTTGCTGGGCATTCGCAGCGTGGGCGAAGCTTCAGGGCTTATTGTTGGCTTAGAAAACTTTATGAAATAAAAGCCGCATGCGCATTATTGTTTGTAGAATACAAAGCAAAACAGCAGTTAATTTAAGTTTTTAGCAGAAAGGTTGCACAATGCTTGAACCACGTTTTGGTCGTATGATTCCAGCCATGGTAACACCAATGGACAAAAACCTTGATTTGGATTTAAACCGCGCAGGGCAGCTTGCTTGTCGCTTAATTGAAGGCGGGGCTGATGCACTTATAATCAACGGCACAACGGGGGAAAGCCCTACAGTTTTCTACCCCGACAAAATTAAGCTGTTCAAGGCTGTTCTTTCTGCTGTGTCAGGCAAAGTGCCTGTTATCGCAAATGTTGGTGACAACTGCACGGCAGACACAATCAACTTTGCAAACGATGTTGAAAAACTTGGCGTTGATGGCATTATGTGCGTGGTGCCTTATTACAACAAGCCACCGCAAGAGGGCATTTTCGCTCATTTCAGCCAAATTGCACAAAATGTTGACCTTCCAATAATTTTGTACAACATTCCTGGGCGCTGCGTGGTAAACATGGAAGCTAAAACAACACTTGCCCTTGCCAGGGAATATGACCACATTGTTGCTGTTAAAGAAGCATCTGGCAACTTAGAACAGGTACGCGAAATTGTGGAAGGTGCGCCAGCCGATTTTTCTGTTTACTCTGGCGACGATTCGCTAACACTCGACATAATGAAAGCAGGTGGCGTTGGCGTTATATCAACCATTGGAAACGTTGCACCTGCACGAATGAAAGAAATTGTAGAACTATGTGCAGCAGGCAAATGGGAAGAAGCCCAAAGTGCAAACGAGCGCCTGCTGCCTTTAATGGAGGGGTTGTTCAAAACGGCCAACCCAATTTTGGTTAAAGAAGCGCTAACTCTAGCAGGTTTCCCAGTTGGTGGCGTACGTCTGCCACTGGTTCGTGCAACCGAGCAGCAATCAATAGAACTAGAACACATAATGCGCGAAGTTGGTGTGCTGTAAAGTTAGCTCCCTTTACCAAAAATAGTTGCCGAAATTTATACAGCGGGGCTTTGTTTTCCCTGCGTATAAGGCAGCTAAAAGTAGGTAGTAAAGGTGTTTTTTAATGAACGAAAAATCAAAGAGGCGCAATACGCGCAAAAGTAAGTCTAGTAATGCGCGCAGCAATTCAGCAGAAGCTAAGCAAGAAAAGCCCGCATCACAGGTTGCAAAGCAAACCGAAACAAGAAAGCATGTAAAGCTTAACCTTCAACGCCCCAAGCTTACGCATAAGGAAGCGTCAAACAACCGCAGCTACAAACGCAAAACGCGCAAGCGCACATTTGCATCGGCTAAAAAAGACAAAAACGCAACGCTTAAAGTAATTCCACTTGGCGGCTTAGACGCCATTGGCAAAAACATGACAGTGTTTGAATGCAATGGCGACATGGTGCTTGACGATGCTGGCTTGATGTTTCCAGACGACAACCACCCAGGTGTCGACTTAGTTTTACCTGACTACACATACATTTTGCAAAATGCTGAAAAACTGCGTGGCATTGTTATAACGCATGGTCATGAAGACCACACGGGTTGTTTGCCCTACTTAATGAAAGATTTAGGGCGCGATGTGCCAATTTATGGTACAAAAATGACGCTTGGTTTAATTGAGGGCAAGTTTAAAGAGCATAACATTAAAAACGCAAAGTTGTGTGAAATAAAATCGGGCACAAAAGTTGATTTAGGCTGCATAAATTGCGAGTTTTTCTCGGTAAATCACTCAATTCCTGGCGCTGTTGGTGTGTTTTTTAAAACTCCAGCGGGAAACGTGCTGCACACGGGTGACTTCAAACTTGACCAAACGCCTATCGATGGCGTTCACACGGCATTCGAATCCATTGCGCGCTTTGGGCACGTTGGCGTTGACTTAATGATGTCCGACTCAACAAACGCAGGGTATCGTGGTTTCACGCCTTCGGAAGCCGAGGTTGGCAAAGCGCTGTTTCCCATAATCTCACAGGCAAAAGGGCGCGTTATTATTGCGTCTTTTGCAAGCCACATTCACCGCTTGCAGCAAATTTGCGACGCTGCCACAAGTTGTGGGCGCAAAGTTGTTGTTACTGGGCGTTCCATGGTGCAAAACGTTGACATTGCAAGGCGCTTGGGCTACTTGCACGTTGCTGACGAAGACATTATAGATGCTTACGATTTAAAGGGCACGCCGCCTAACAAAGTTGTTGTTATGTGCACTGGCAGCCAAGGTGAGCCGCTTTCTGCCCTTGCGCGCATTGCGAATGGCGACCACAAAACAATTGCAATGGATGCAGGCGACACTGTAATAATTTCGGCAACGCCTGTGCCAGGCAACGAAAAAGCAGTTACAAAAATTGTTAACAACCTTGCAAAAATTGGTGCCGATGTATACGACAAAAGCCGTGCAGCGGTGCATGTTTCAGGCCATGCTTCAAACGAGGAGCTTAAAATTATGCTCTCACTTGCAAAACCTAAAGCGTTTATGCCTGTTCACGGTGAAGCAAAGCACTTGCGCGAGCACGCGCAACTTGCAGCCGATGTTGGCGTTAACCCAAGCGACATTTTTATTTGCGAAAACGGGCAGGGTTTGGAGCTTTCGTGCAACGGTGTGTGCGAAGGCGAAGTTGTGCAGTCGGGTGTTGTGTTTGTTGATGGGCTTTCCGTTGGCGACATGTCAGCCGATGAGCTGCGCGTTAGAGGCGACCTTGGCAACCAAGGCGTTGTTTGTGTTAGCGCAGCTTTATCGTGCGGCACGCGAACCATTTTAGGGGACGCGCGTGTGGAAATGCGCGGCGTTAGCGGTGGCGATGATGCATACATTGCACGCGAATGCGAAAACGAAGTTGAAGTGCTATTGCAAAATTTGCTTAACAAAGGCGTTGTGCAAATTTCAAGCTTGAAAAAAAGTGTACGGCAAAAAACGCTTTCTGTTTTATGGCAGCGTACAAAAACAAGGCCAGTTGCAATTGTGTCTTTAATTGCAATAGATTAATTGTTTTCAAGTTTTGTTTTGTTTTGCAGTGCTTAACTAATGCAATTTTTACAATAAAGCACAACATGAGTAATTATTATTTAACTGTTAATTAAAAAGCTACCAATTCGAAAGGGGGTTTCGTGGCACAGAGCAAGCGCAACAGCAAGTCTTCCAAAAACTCTGCATCCAGCAAGGCTTCTGGTGCAAAGCGTAAAAATTCGCAGCCGGCAAGACGTCGCATGGGCAGCCGGTCTAGTGCAAACGAAGCCCCTGCTGGCATTTTAGACGGGCGCATGAAGCGCGACATTGCAGGTGTGGTTTTAATTGTGCTTGGAATAGCGCTTTTTTTAGCTGTTGTTCTGCCGTCTGATGCTGCCGTAACATCGTTTGTGTCAACAGCACTTCATTACTGCTTGGGGGTTGGTTCATACATTTTCCCATTCATATTGGTTGCAGTTGGCGCAACATTTATTCTAAAGCTTGAAGCTAAAAACATCCCTGTGCGCTTTAGCATAGGCTTTGCAATAATGTTTCTTGCCATTCTTTCGCTAATAGCACTGTTTTCGCCTGTTTGCACATCCACCCCACCCGATGCTGTGTTTGACGAAGCCGAAATGCTAAGCCATGCAGGCTGCATTGGGGCTGCAATTGCGTGGGCAGGCGTTAGCTTGTTTGGGCAGGTTATTTCTATAATAATCATGATTGGCGTGCTAATTATTGGCGCATCTATCACAGGCTTTTCGGTTTCTAGCTTAGTTGGTCGTGCGAAAGAGCGTGCGCGTGACTCATACATTGAAGATGAGCGTGAAAATGGCGTTATGCCAGCACCAGCTTATGCGCCAGCAGTGCAAACAAAGCACATGTTTGGCGCTAAAACAGCAGTTGAACCAGCGCTTGAAGCACAAGAAACCCAAATGATGCAAAACGCTAATGAGGCTGCAAGCACGCAGGTTTTGCCAGCCGTAAGCGACGAAGAACTTGCAGGTGAAGTTGCTGCTGCTCGTGCTGAGAGCGCGCAACAAGCCTCAGGCGATGCCAACAACAGCGCAAGTTTCAGAAAACCTGCTACCCAACTGCTCACACGACGTCTTGGCAGAAGGGGTGGCAGTGAGGCTGCTAGCAGTGATAATGGCAGCAACAATGTCAAGCAAGATGCACAAAGCGCTCAGCAAAAAACGCGAAAGGAAAAGCGCAAGCCTAAGCAAAAACAACGCCAAGCATCTGCCCTCTCCCCTGTTGCACAGCCAAGCCCAAAAGAGGGCTTTGAGTTGCCAAGCATGTCACTGCTTGCAACAACAGCTGCTGGGAGCAACCAAAACAAAGCAACGGACGAAGAACTTGAAGACACTGCTGCTTGCTTGCAAGAGGCGCTGGAAGACTTCAACATTATGGCAAAAGTTGTGGGCTGGGTTGCAGGACCTACTGTCACGCTGTTTAAAGTTGACTTGCCCGCTGGCGTGCGTGTAAGCCGTGTTACTGCACTAACTGACGACATTTCACTGGCACTTGCAGCCCCTGGTGTGCGCATTTTTGCGCCAATCCCAGGCACAAATTATGTAGGCATTGAAGTGCCCAACAAAACGCGCCAAACCGTTTTGCTTGGCGACATCCTAAAGGATGCAAAGCCAGGCCCCTTGCAAATTGCAATTGGCAAAGATGTCGAAGGCCACTCCATTGTTTCCGACCTCTCGAAAATGCCGCACTTGCTTATTGGCGGCACAACTGGCAGTGGTAAATCTGTTTCCATCAACGCCATGATCATGTCAATTCTAATGCGAGCAACACCAACTGAGGTGCGCTTTATTATGGTTGACCCAAAGCGCGTTGAATTTACACCCTACAACGGCATTCCGCATTTGTACGTGCCAGTAATTACCGAAGCAAAAGAAGCTGCAAGTGCACTTTCTTGGGGCGTGGCTGAAATGGAGAGGCGCTTAAAAGAGTTTTCAAAAGTGGGCGCCAGAAACATTGGGCAATTTAACGCAAAAGCCCAAGCAGAAGCTAAGGCTGCTGAAAAAGCGGAAGCAAGCGCACAAAACACTGAAGCCGAAAATGATACAGCCGAAGCAGACGAAGAGCACCTTGAAGAACTGCCGTTTTTAGTGATTATCATCGACGAGCTTGCTGACTTAATGATGACTGTTGGCAAAGAGGTTGAGTTTTCAATTAGCCGCCTTGCACAACTTGGGCGTGCTGCTGGCATTCACTTAATCGTTGCCACACAGCGCCCAAGCACAAATGTTGTTACAGGTTTAATTAAGGCCAACATCACAAACCGCATTGCATTTAACGTGGCAAGTGGCATTGACAGCCGCGTCGTGTTAGACACCCCAGGGGCTGAAAGCTTAATTGGCCTTGGCGACCTTTTGCTAAGCAAACCAGAGTATGCAAAACCCGTGCGCATTCAGGGCTGCTTTGTAACGGAAAGCGAAATTAACGCAGTTGTTAACGTTTTGCGCGAACAGGGCGAGCCCGACTACCACAATGAAGTGCTGTCAACAAATGTAATAACGCTAGGCTCATGCCCGTCCGATGCTTCAGCTGGCACATCAAATGCCGACGACTCGCTTGTGTGGGAAGCAGCCGATTTAGTGGTTTCAAGTGGCGTTGGCTCCACATCTAACATTCAGCGGCGCTTAAAAGTTGGTTATTCTCGCGCGGGGCGTATAATGGACATGTTGGAAGCAAAAGGCATTGTAGGTCCTGCCAACGGCAGTAAGCCGCGTGAGGTTTTAGTAGATGCTTTAGAACTTGAAACGCTGCGTGCGTTTGAAGAAAACGATAGTAAGTAGGAGTTAGCATGGAGCAACCGGCATTTGGCGACGTGCTTCGTTATGCGCGTGAAAGCAAGGGGGAAGACATTGCGCAAGTTTCGCGAAAGTTACGCATACGCCCTGACATTTTACGAGCAATTGAAGAGTGCGACTTTGCCAACATGCCAGCACGCGGTTATACCAGAAGCATGGTTGCGTCATATGCCCGCTATGTTGGGCTAAATGCTAAAAAAATTACAAACCTTTATTTAGAAGACCTTTACGCCCACGAAATAAATTCTAAAATTGAAACTTACGACGACTTTACGCATGTGTCAGGCAGAAGAAGCATAAACAAAAAGAATGCAAACACGTCTGGTTCTAGTCGTGGTAGTACAAACAACTCAACCCGCAACCGAAGCAACCGCTCAAGAAATAGGCATTCAGATGCAGAAAGCACAAATGAAAGCAGTGCAAGAACAGCGCGTAATTCACGCACGCGCACGCGCCAAGAAAGCACAAGGCATACAAACCGCCCACGCAAGCGCAACCAGCAAAACAGCGGCTCAAACAGGCGTGGGCAAAACAGCAAGCGCGAGCATGGTGCAAGTACAGGTGGCATAGGCAGCGCTGCACGCGGTGCTGTGGCAAGTGCGTTTAACAACTTCGACACGCTTGCAACACGTGCTGCGCGCGCAAACAACCAGGAAGGGCGCCGCGTTGGTTCCACTGCGCAAAGCAGGCAATTTGGCAACTTCTACACTGGCAACCCCTCTGCAAACCCTGCTAAAAAATCTTACGCTAAAGTGCTTGTTGTTATTGCTATCATTTTAATATTGCTTGTAATTATTGTCTCGCTTGCTTTTGGCAACCGTGGGGCAACACAAACGCAAGAGGCCTCAAAAGTGCCAATCACTGGCGTTACCGACACATCACAGTCGCAAGATGCACAAGCCCAATCGCAGCAACAAGCAACTGAAACCGCGCCAACAAGCGTTGTTGTTGAATACAAACTTGAAAGCGGCAAGCAAGCTTACGTTGTTATAACGCAAGACGGCAACTCCACGCAAAGCATGTTAACTGGGCCTGTTAACCAAAAAATCGAAGTTAGCGGCACTTGGAGTTTGGCGACATATGTTACAAGTGACATCACAGTAACCATGGCAGGCAATGCCGTTGAATTTGTAAACGATTCTTCAACCGGCATGCCAACAGCCACTGTAAACTTCCAAGACTACCTTGTAAGCTGGGCAAAGGAACACCCCAACGCTACAATTAACTTGGACTCACTTACAACTTCAAATTCAAGCACTAACACAGATGCCTCTAATTCTGCTTCCACAAGCACCAATACATCAACATCAAACAGCACAAGTGGTTCAACTTCAAGTTCCTCAACGGGCACTACTAACACTGGAGATGGAACTTCAACATCCTCAACAACAGGTACAACGGGTACAACTACTGGCACATATAGTTCAACAGGGTAGGTTTATGGCAACTGAAAAACCAAAAGTAGCGTTTGTAACACTTGGATGCGCAAAAAACCAAGTGGACACCGAAAACATGGCAGCAAAGCTCAGGGGGGCTGGCTTTGAAATTGTTGATGATGCAACGTGCGCAAATGCTGTTGTTGTTAACACTTGCTCGTTTATTCAAAGTGCAACGGAAGAAAGCTTGGAAGCAATTTTTGATGTTGCCGACATGCCAAACATCGCTTCTGGTGGCGTGCTTATTGTTGCAGGTTGCATGCCTGCGCGCTATGGCAGCGAACTTGCAAGCGAGCTTAACGAAGCCACAAGTTTTGTGCCGTGCAGCAAAGAGGACGATATTGTGCATGTTGTTTGCAATGCACTCAGGTCTGCTGAAGCACCAGGCGCTAACGCCACAAAAGCGAAAGCTACGCAAGCAAAGTCTCAACAATATGTTCCAGACACCACAACAAACCAAAATTTAAGTAACACAAATGCAGAAACCACTACTCAAAATCATACCCCTGAAAACCAAGGTAGCAATCAAGTTTATGCTTACGTCAAAATTTCCGATGGCTGCGACCGCTTTTGCTCCTACTGCACAATCCCGCTCATTCGTGGGCGCTACCACAGTTTTGCCTACAGCGAAATTTATTCAACTGTTAAGACGCATGTTGCGCGTGGCGTAAAAGAAATTGTGCTAATAGCACAAGACACTGGCAGGTGGGGGCAGGATTTTAAAGACCCCTTGAGCCTAGCTTGGCTGCTCGGGCGTCTGGCTAAAGAATTTCCAAGCACGTGGTTTCGTGTAATGTACATCCAACCAGAAGGCATTACGGATGCGCTACTTGAAGTGGTGGCAGGCAACAAAAACATTTGCAATTACTTTGACATCCCGCTGCAACATGTCGTTCCCGAGCTTTTGCAGGCAATGAACAGGCACGGCAGTGCTGAAGAATTTGAACAACTCATTTGCGGCATTCGCAAAAAAGTGCCTGGTGCTTGCTTGCGCACAACGTTAATTGCAGGTTTCCCTGGGGAAACAGAAGAACAATTTGAAGAGCTTTGCACATTTGTTGAGCAGGGCTTTTTTGACTACGTTGGCGTGTTTGCCTACTCGCGCGAAGAGGGCACACGTGCATACAGCCTGCCAAACCAAGTTCCAGATGACGAAAAAACCGAGCGAGCGCAACAACTTCGGGATGTTGCTGACGCTGTGTGCGCACCAATTGTGGCAAGCCGCATAGGCAGTGTGTGCAATGTGCTTGTTGAGGGCACGGAAGAAGACGGGCAGCTTTATGGCAGGAGCATGGCGCAAGCACCCGAGGTTGATGGCGTTACATACGTAGGTGCAGGCAAGCCAGGCGACATTGTTCAAGTTCGCATTACAGACACGCTGCTTTACGAAATGGAAGCTGAAGCGGTGTAGGCTTATGGCAAGCAAACAAAAACAGAACAGTGCCCACACACCTGCGCAAACGCAACAGCAAACCCAAAAGCTTGCTACACCTGCAAACATAGTCACGCTTTTGCGCATTTGCTTTGTACCAGTTTTTGTTGTTGCGCTAATTTCACCGTGGCCTGCCTGGTTTGGGCTGCCGCACATTACAAACGGCACAAAAAGCTTAATAGCTGCAGGCATTTTCATACTAATTTCCGCAAGCGACTGGCTAGACGGCTACTTGGCACGCTCACGTGGTGAGGTAAGCGATTTTGGCAAATTTGCCGACCCTTTGGCGGACAAAATCCTTGTTGTAGCAGCCCTTTTGGCACTTGTTGAGCTTGGAAGCTTGCCGTGCTGGGTGGCGCTAATAATTGTAACTCGCGAGTTCATTGTATCTGGCGTGCGCATGGTGGCTGCAAGCAAAGGCGTTGTAATTGCAGCAAGTTGGTACGGCAAGTTCAAAACAGTGTTTCAAATGATTGCCATTGTGCTGTTCACCATAAAAGACAGCTACATGCAAAGCAGTTTTGGTGCTGCGCTTGGCGACACTTTGTGGCTTGTAAGCTGGGGCGTTATGGCCATAGCGCTTGTGCTTACGGTTGTTTCTATGCTCGATTACATTGCGAAGGCTGCAAGTTTCATTGGCCTTGCCCCCGAAAAAGAAAGTGCAAATGCCAACCCCAGTGCAAATGATGATGCGAAACCAAGCGGTAACTTAGGCTTGAATGCAAGCCGCAACATAAATTCAAATGCAAGCGTTTTCTCACCCGAAATTGTTGACCTAGCAGAAAAGGTTGTAAAGACTGCAACTGAGGGGGGCATTAGTGTTGGCACAGCAGAAAGCCTAACAGGCGGGCTAATTTGCGCTGCGTTAACGGAAGTCCCAGGTTCTTCAGCTGCTG
>CAYVDR010000005.1:0-4324 GCA_964450625.1 uncultured Senegalimassilia sp. | reverse complement strand
ACAGGCGGGCTAATTTGCGCTGCGTTAACGGAAGTCCCAGGTTCTTCAGCTGCTGTTAGTGGCTGCATTGGAAGCTATGCAACAGACGTTAAGCAAAGCGTTTTGTGTGTAAGCGAAAAAACGCTTCAGCAGCACACAGTAGTTAGCGAACAAGTTGCAAGCGAAATGGCTAAAGGTGCATCTAGTGCGCTTAAATGCAATGTTGCTGTTGCAGTTACAGGAATTGCCGGGCCCGGCGGAGCAATGAGTGGCAAGCCAGTTGGTACTGTGTGCGCAGCGTGCGCATGCAACGGGCAAACACAAACTGTCACTTGGCACTTCAGTGGCAAGCGGGCAAGCGTGCGCACACAAACAGTCAAAGCCGCGCTTGAGCTTATGTTGAACACCATTCAACAGTGCTAAATTCAACACCACTTTATGGCAATAAAAAAGCGGCATGTTAAGCCGCTTTAACTTTGAAGTTTTATTTCTCTTGCGCTATATGTTATGTAAGCAACTGTAACTCTGCGCACGCATGAACAAAAATTTAAACGCGCTTTAAAACACGGCCGTCGCGTGTGTCAATTTGCATAACATCGCCAATTTCAACAAACGTTGGCACCTGCAATTCAATGCCCGTTTCAAACGTTGCTGGCTTTGTTGTTTTTGTTGCAGTGTCGCCCTTAAAGCCAGGTTCTGTGTGAGTGCATTCAAGTTCAACAAACATTGGCGGGTCAATGCTAATAAGCTCGTCACCTGCATATTGAAAGCTTGCTTCATCGTTTTCTTTAAGCCACTTTGCAGCATCGCCAACGGTGTCGGCTGGAATGCTAACCTGCTCAAACGTTGTTGGGTCCATGAAATAATAATCGGAACCGTCGTTGTATAAGTACTGCTTTTTTACGGTGTCAAGACGCACGGTATCAAACTTAGCACCACTGTTGAATGTGTAGTCAACAACGCGCCCAGTTTTAATGTCTTTTAGCTTCGTGCGAACAAATGCACTGCCCTTGCCAGGCTTTACGTGTTGAAATTCCACGATGGTGCACATTTTGTTGTTATTTATAATGCACATGCCGTTCTTAAAATCTGCAGTAGAAATTGCCATTACATTTCCTTTCAAAATTAAATTTGCAAATGGGTTTAAAGTTACAAAGCATTGAAATGCCTGCTTTTATACAGCAAGCGAAATTATAGTTGCACTGCTAAACCTTTAGTTTAAACACCTTGCAACCTTCATTTACAAGCACGGTTACCCCGCCTTTTGAAAAGCCATTCTAATCTTGAATTTCATATAATTTTAACGCTTCACTTTAGTTTGTTCGAAGGCGCTTGCTAACTTATTGCATTTAAGATGGCATAATAGCGCGTCATAAACAGTATTGTAATGACTAAAAATTTTTAGGGAACGTAAACATGACAACTAGTACGCGCAATCGCATGCCTGCACGTGAGCTTTTGCCACTTATTGGCATTAGCGTAGCTGCATTTATCTTCAACGTCTCGGAGTTTATGCCAGTAGGTTTGCTTGTTGACATTGGACAAACATTCGACACATCAGACGCAACAACAGGCATGTTAATCTCGGTTTATGCATGGGCAGTTATGCTGCTTTCGCTGCCTTTGATGATTTGGGCATCGCGCATTGCGTTTAAGCCTTTGGTTTTGGGTTTGCTGTTTGTGTTTGCAGCTGGACAGGTGTTTTCGGCACTTTCCCCAACATACGAAACCCTAATGGCAGCGCGCTTGGTAGTTGCTTGTGCGCATTCAATTTTTTGGGCAATTGCAGCACCAGTGGCTGTGCGCGTTGTTGACATGCGCCACGCATCGCTTGCAGTTGCAATGGTGGAAATGGGGGCGGCGCTTGCAATGACGGTAGGCTTGCCACTTGGCAGAGTTATTGGCCTTGTGCTAGGTTGGCGTCAAACGTTTGCACTAATAAGTGCGTGCGGGTTTTTGTGCATGGCATTCCTTGCATTTGTGTTCCCAAAAATTCCAGCTGCCAAACCCTTTACGTTAAAGCAAATGCCATCAATTTTACAAAACAATGCTTTGGTAGGCATATTCATTGTGACAGCGCTTTTTGCAATGGGTTACTACGTTGCCTACAGCTACATTGAACCCTATTTCTTGGAAGTGTCAAACTTAGATTCATCTTTTATTACTGGTGTACTTGTTGTGTTTGGTATCTTTGGCATTTTTGGCAGTTGGCTTTGTGCACGCTTTTATTCACAAAACCGCAAGTTTTTTGCGCTATGGACAATTTTTGGCGTTTTAGCAGCACTTTTGCTAATGTGCTTCTGTAGCGCAAGCCCAGTGGTGGCTGTGTTTGTCTGCGCTTTGTGGGGCATGTCAAATGCAGGGTTTAGCATGGTCTACCAAGCAGAAATAATAAGGTTTGCAAAAGATTCAGAACAAACAGTGGCAATGGCAATTTTTTCAGGCATTTATAACTTGGGAATAGGCAGCGGTAGTTTTATCGGCGGGATTGTGTGTGCTAATGCATCCATAAGTTTGGTAGGTTTTGTAGGTGGTGCAATTGTTGCGGTTGCTTTAGTGTATTGCGCTTGTAAAGTAACGGTAAACTTTTAGAAAAAATTAAGTTTGGCAACTAACCCCCTGATTAAATTCGGTGTTAATCAATTTCGTATAGCTTTAGCCTTTAGGTTTGGTTTTATTAGGTGTATAATACGCTCAACCAATAACCTAAGAGGTTCTTAGGTTGCATAGCACCGTAAGGTGCGCTGTTTGTAAGCGTTGCACTTGTTTTTAGAATTCAAGGTGACTTTTATGTTGAATAAATTGCAACAACATTTAAATAACGCAAGCACCAAAAAAGTTTGCATTGCATGTGCAGTATTGCTCGCTTTTGTATTTGCGGTTTTTGTGGGCTTTAATGTGTTTGAAGCGCGCACAACGCAGGCAAGCAATGGGTGCGAGGAAAGCTATGTGTGCAACACTGGCCACATAAGCAGCCAGCAAATTGGTGAAATGTTGGCGCAAACAGTTGAGCAAGCTTCTACAAATGCAACACCCACAACACAAACAGGGCAAATTGAAGTGAATGGCAATGAAACCACGCGCACGCTTGAAGGTGGCATTAAAACACAGTATGGCACAAACATGGTTTTGTTAGGGCTTTTATCTAACACGCCAGAAGCTGAAGTGGACGCTGCATTTAACAGTTTAGGTTTAAGCGTGGTCGCAAAAAGTGTTGTGTCGAACACAATAATTGAAGGGGAAACTTTACTTGAGGTGGCGTACGCTGGTAATGCCGATGCGCTTGATGTTTCAAATGAACTTAACAACATGGGTAAATTCATTTCTGCTGAACCTAACTACATTTCTAAGCCATGCGAAAGCAATCAGTTAAGCACTTCAAGTACGGTTTCTGATGTTCAGGATGCTGCAGAAGAGTCTGTAGGTTATACTGGTTCACAATCTTTAGAACTTGACAATCAAATTGATAACCCAGAATACACCCCTAACGACTCTAAGTTGTCAAAACAGTGGGGTCTTGATGCAGTAAACGCAAAAAGCGCATGGGACAGCGCAAAAACCAGCGGTAAAACAACAGTTGCAATAATCGATACTGGTGTTGATTACACTCATGAAGATCTATCAGCCAATTTAGTGTCAGACTCTTATGCTCAAAACATTTATAGTGGAACGTATGGCTCAAGTGAAGTTGTTGATACAGAAGCTCATGGCACCCATTGTGCTGGCATTGCTGCAGGGGTGGCAAACAACAGTAAAGGTGTTGCTGGCATTTCGTATAATGCAAACATTTTGCCTGTTAAAGTTGACCATGGCAGCGAAGGTTCCATGTACACCAGTGACGTTCTTAAAGGGATACAATACGTTACAAATCTTAAAAAAACTTCCAGTGATACAAAGATCCAAAACATTCGTGCAATAAATTTAAGCTTAGGTGGGTATCATGAATACTCTAGCAATTATTATTCTATAATTCAGAAAGCAAATGATGCTGGTATAGTTGTTGTTGCAGCCGATGGGAATGAATCCCACAAAGACAGCCAGTACATAGACGACGATGGCACGGTGTATACAGATTATCAACATTACCCTTCGTCTTACGATAACGTTATTGCTGTTTCTGCATTAACCTATACAAAAAAATGGTCTTGGTCTTCATTTAGTGATGTTATTTCAGGCTATAAGTTTGATTCCAGTTATTCAAATTACGGTCCTGCTGTTAACTTGTCTGCCCCAGGTACTGAAATTTATTCAACAGTTCCTACAAGTATTACAAGTTCGGGGTATGACTCATATAGCGGTACATCTATGGCAACGCCGTTGGTTACGGGGGCTGCAGCGTTGTTGT
>CAYVDR010000004.1:0-18191 GCA_964450625.1 uncultured Senegalimassilia sp. | reverse complement strand
TGTATTCTTCAACCAAGTTGTCAGGAACGTAAATAAAGCCATCTTTTTTACATTCTGGGTTATATGTAACGCCATCGCTTTCAACACTTTCGCCCAAAAAGTGACAGCAACCAATAAATTCTGATTGGTCTTTGGACAGTTTAACAAGTTTAGTGTTAGCTAAAATAAGTGTTTTTAAAGAATGACAGTTGCAAAACGTTGAAACAGGTATGCGTTCCGTGGATGGTAATTTAATTGTTTGCAAATTTATGCATTCTTCAAACATGTGAGCATCGTTTTTTGAAAAATTGACGTTTGGCAAATCAATTCTTTTTAATGCAGTGTTTTTAGAAAAACAATATGACTTGCATTCTCTGGCATTTGGAACTTCGATTTTTACAAGATTAGGACATTCAGAAATTGCGGTTTCGCCTAAAAAAGTAACAGAGGGCAACTCAATTGATAAAAGACTTTGGCATTCTCCGAATGCAAATTTTCCTAGAAACTTAGCTTTTGGTATCTTAACATTTACAAATGAATCACATTGTCTGAAGGCATGCGAACCAATATGCTCAACCCTTTCAAAGTTAAATTCCGAAAGCGAAAAACATTCGCAAAAAGCATAATTTTTGACTACAGTTAGTTCAGGAAAATTGATTTTAGTAAGAGATCTACAAAAGAAAAAAGCACAAAATTCTACCATTTTTACCTTAGGAGCAATAACGCTGGTAAGATTGAAGCACAGCTTAAAAAGGGATTTACTAATGAATTCTGCATTTGGTAAATTTACGCTTTCCAGCAGCATTTTGTGAGCAAACATGCCAATGCTAGGCGCAGTTCCGTTCCAAGTGAAAGTTTTAGCACTTCCGTCAAGGAGCAAGTTCTCCAACTCTTTAACGCGTTGTGCCGTATCCAATTTAGGGTTCGGCAGACCAGCACCTTTTGGGCATTCTTCTTCACCAGTGTTTGATTTTGCATCATTCATTGTATGAAGTCCTTTCAAAGAAACTACTTTGCTGCAAATATGCTAGCACAAACATTTTGTGCGAACTTTTATAAACCAACAACCTAACATTCGCGCATTATAATTTCCATATAATGCATTTATTGGTAAGTAACTTTTCAGTTAAAATAACTGGCGTATACTTTTAGCGTTAAACCTCAATTTGTGTTAAAGAGCGAAAGGCAAAGTAAATGCCGAGTATTCAACAAAATATTGAACATTTAGCGAAAGAAATTGGGCCTAGGCCTGCTGGCACTGAGGAGGAGCAGAAGGCTGCTCTCTACATTGCCGACAGTTTGCAGCGCGATTGCGGTTTGCCGTCGGCTGTTGAAGAATTTAATGGCATGAACGAGCCAGACACCTACAGAATGGTTTTGTCGGGTGCAGCTGCGCTATTTGCTGTGCTGGGGCTTGTTGTTCCTGCACTTGGCATTGTTTGCGTAATTGCAACGTTGGCTGCAGCAGCCCTAACAGCGGCAGAACGCTTTGACAAACCAGTGCTTTCTAAGTTTTTAGGGCATGGCGTAAGCCAAAACGTTATCGCAAAATATGCGCCAGAATCTAGTAGTGACAGCAATGTCAAAAAGCGCAAAATTGTTGTTGTTGCGCACTATGACAGCGCAAAAATGAAACCAGAGCTTTCTGGCAGTTTCCCACAATTTTTTGGTAAGGCTTATAAAGCATCGTTTATTGCAAGCATTGCACTTCCGTTTTTGCTGTTGTTTCGCTGTGTTGTTTTGTATGGGTCAACAGGCTTTTTCCCGTCGCTTTTTAGCATTTTAACCATGCTTGCTGCGCTTTTAGCCGCAATTCCTTTGGTCATTGGCATTCTGCATAAAACATCACAGTATAACGAGGCTGCAAACAACAATGCATCGGGTGTTGCTGCGCTAATGGAAATTGCTGCACAAATTGGCAACGGGCGCATGTCAGAGGGCGAAATTGCACAAATGCAAGATGCTCAAATGCATGGCGAAGAAGCAGCACGCGAAGCTGGGTTAATTCCAGACGGTGCTGAAGTTGCTTACCACACGGGCGAACAAGTTGACGAAAACGCTGGTGGTGCTGAAGGCTTAGCAACTGCGAAGGCTGCAATTGCAGCGCTTTCGGGCAAGCCAGTAAGTGGCATGAGCGAGGAAGATGTCGCCAGGAATTTAAGCAAGCTGCAGGAGGAAGAAGCGCTAGATAAACAAGCAGAACAACCCGCTGCTGTTGAAAATTTTGATGCTATTGGCAAACCAAACGGTTTGCAAGAAAATGATAGTGCTGGTGAATCTGCCCAGGTAAATAAAGATGCAGAAAGTGTTCAGCCCAATGCGGGGCAACCAGCCCAGCAGCAACAAGTTGCAGCGCAGCCTGCTGCACCAGTGGTTGAAACAACTGCGAACGCAACGCCTGTTCAAGCGGAAAGTGGTGTGCCCGACTGGTTTAAAAAGGCGCAAAGTAAGGCGAAAAAGCCAAAGCCATCGAACAAGCCTCAGTACCGCTCGCGCTTTGCATCTGCACTTGATGAAGTTGACGCTAGCCTTTCCGCCTCGCAGGCAAGCGAACCTGCCCAGCCTGCTGCCAAGCAAGCACCGCAAGCGGTTGAACAAGCGCAAGAACAGCCCAAAGCCGCAGTTCAGCAAGTTGAACATGCAACAAAAGCTGCTGCCGAGCAGCCCGAACACGACGTTGATGTAAGCCAGGACGTTCATGCACCAAAATGGAACACGAGCAAGCAAAACGCGCCCGCAAAAACTTCTGGTGGCAAAGAAAAGCCAGAAAGCACAAGCGCCTCAGCGGCTAAAAAACCCAAAGCGAATGCAAAGAGTGAACAATCCAAAAAGGCTGAACAAGGTAAAGAAACTGATGTTTCTACAAAGGAACCTGAACAACAAACGCAACAACGCTCCGAGTCAAATGCATCTGCTACTAAACCTATGGAAAGCGTGTCTGAAACAGGGCGCATTGTTATTGATGGCGATGCGGTGCTTAAAAAGGATGTAACAGACACCGAAAAGGCTGCGCAGGAAAGCATCATGAACTTGGGTGCTGGGGCTGAAAAAAGGGAAAAACCAGTAACTTCCAATGAAAACGACAAAGAAGCAACAATTGCAACACCTGTAATTGACGTTACGAAGTTAAACTTAGACGATGTTCCAGTTGCTAAAGATGTGCCTATGCCGAAGTTTTTGGAAGAGGAGCAAAAGGGTGTTTTGCCGGAAGCTGAAATTGGGGCAAGTGCCGAAAGCACTGACAGTGAAAATGCTGAAGCTGAAGACGTAACGCCAGCGCCTGCTTGGAACATTCCTTCAATGCACGTTAAGCCTGCAAAAACGGTTGACGAAAAAATTTCTTATAGGCAAGTGCAAAACAGCAACGCTAAAGGCGATGTTGAGTCAGGTGAAGGCACAAGTGCAGCTGCATACGACAACTCTGGCAGAAAGCTTGTTGGAACTGACCCTTCGCGCTCCGCAACGCTGCCTGTCGTGTTGCCCGAGGTGCGCAGCGCACAGCCTAAGGGCACAAAAGCAGCTGTTGCATCAAAGCAGCGCGCACCGCTGGCCGATGTTGAAAGCCAAAGCAAAGTTGCTGCAAAAAGCCTGCTTCAAACGCTGCCTACAATTGGCACGTCCGACATTGTGACCCAACAAGAAAGCCTTGATGGTAAGTCAAGTGAAGACGCGCCAAAGCATGCAAGCACCCAAGACGCTACAGAAAACAAAAACCCACTGCTTGCAACGTTGCCTTCGCTTTCGGGTGCAATTAAAGCTGCCGACATTGCTAAGCAAAACCCCAGCCTGTCAGGCACAATAGCACCTGTTGACAGCCCAGGTGCCTCGGGGTTGTTTGCCCCTGTTACAGGCGAGCTTGTAAGTGAAGCTGCCAACAGCGAACAAGGCGAGGAAGACATTTACGTTGACGACGTTGACGATTCTGCATACGGCAGCGAGTTTACAGAAACTGGCGCATATGCAGGCGAGGGCTACGTTGAAATGCCTAAGTCTAAAATTCGCAGCTTTTTCGATAAATTTAGGCGCAACAAGGAAACTGAAGTTGAATTTGAAAGCGATGAATTTTACGAAGACTACGAAGAGGAAGATTTTGAAAGCTCTGCGCCTGCTGGTAGCTATGACGACGCCACCCAGGCTTTTGCACCTGTTGACACGTCTGGTTTGTATCAGGAGCAGCAGGGCGTTGTGCCAGGTGATGAATCGGGTGCTGAATATTCTGAAGACGATTATGCAGGCGAAGCGAATGAAAATTACGAATATGTGGATGATGACGATTACTACGACAATTACGAAGATGAATTTGAAGAAAAGCCACGCAAACGCGGCTTTTTCCGCAAGTGGCACGGTGGCGCATTCTCGCCTAGGGTAACTGAAACCGTTTCCACAAAGTCGCAAGATGTTGCTAGTGAAGCTGCAACAGCGGCTGAGGAAATTGCCGTTCCAGAGGAAGTTAATAAAGAGGTTGACGAAATTTATAAGTTCAGAAACCCCAACATTAACGCAGATGTTTGGTGTGTGGCTCTTGGTGCTGAAATGGCGGAAAACGCTGGCATGAAGGCATTTTTGGAGCAGCACTCAAACGAACTTCGCGGTGCGTTCATAATTCAGCTTGACGGCATTGGGGCAGGCGAGCTTAGCGTTATTGAAAAAGAGGGCGTAATAAAGCAAGCTAAAACGTCGTCGCGCATAAAACGCTACACGCGCAAAGCCAGCCAAAAAACTGGCATTAAACTTGGCACTCAAACAATTGAGTGGGCAGAAAGTGCATCGTCGTATGCGATTAAGCACGGCATGCAAGCTGTGCATATTGCTGGCATTGAAGGCGGCAAGCAAGCGCTGCTCGGGCAGCAAGATGACGTTTGCGAAAACGTTAGCACTAAAAAAGTTCAACAAGCTGTAAATTTTGTAATGGAAGTTATTAAAAGCGTGTAAGCGCGCATAAGGTGGGGGAATATGGCAGACAAAAACAGAATTGAACTTTACAACAATTTTAGGAATGTTAATGCCATTGACCCTGCCAAGTTTAGCCAGTACGACGTAAAGCGCGGGCTTCGCAATGAGGATGGCACAGGTGTTTTAGCTGGGCTTACATCCATTTCTAACGTTCATGGCTATGTTTTGTCCGATGGTGAAAAAGTGCCAGATAAAGGCACGTTTCACATCCGCGGCTACAGCATTGAAGATTTGCTTGGAAGCCCTGCATCAAAGCGCCGCTTTAACTACGAGGAAGTTTCGTATTTGCTGCTAATGGGTGCGCTGCCCACGCACGAGAAGCTTGAACACTACATTGCTGCTATTGATTGCCAGCGCGACCTTCCCGATGGCTTTACAGCTTCAATGATTATGCGCGACACCCCACCTGATATCATGAACGTGCTTTCGCGCACAATTCTTTTGCTTTACGCCTATGACCAAAACCCCGAAGACAGGTCAATTGAGCATGAAATTAACACTGCCGTGTCGCTTATTTCGCGCTTGCCACGCATTAGCGTGCTCACCTACTATGCAATTCGCGCGCGCTACCACCACGATTCAATGATCATGCACCGCTTTTTGCCGGGTCAGTCAACAGCTGAAACAATTCTTTCCATGTTGCGGCCAAATCGCGAGTTCACTGAAAGCGAGGCGCGCATGCTAGACATTATGCTATGCTTGCATGCTGAACATGGCGGTGGCAACAACTCAACGTTTACAACGCATGTGCTAACTTCTGCCGATTCCGACCCATATTCAGTGTACTCTGCAGCCATAGGTTCGCTTAAGGGTAAGCGCCACGGTGGGGCAAACCACCAGGTTTTGGCCATGCAAAAAGACATAAAGCAGCACGTTTCAAACTGGGAAAACGATGATGAAATTGCAGCGTACTTGGCAAAAATTGTGAAAAAGCAAGCGTTTGATAAAACTGGGCTTGTTTATGGCATGGGCCATGCTGTGTACACTCTGTGCGACCCGCGCGCAGAAATTTGCAAGCGTTTTGCAAAAAAATTGGCTAGTGGCACAGAATTTGAAGCTGAATACAAATTGCTTGAAGCCATTGAGCGTTTGGCGCCTGAAGTTATTGCGCAAGAAAAAGGCACAAGCAAATGCATGTGCGCTAATGTTGATATGTATTCGGGTTTTGTGTATGAAATGCTTGGAATTCCTGAGAGTTTAATTACTCCGCTGTTTGCATGTGCAAGAATGTCGGGGTGGGCAGCGCACCGCTTTGAAGAAATTGTTTCTGGCAAGCGCATTATTAGGCCTGCCTACAAATCTGTTTACACAAAAAAACGTGAATACGTGCCAATTGATGCGCGCAAATAAGGGATTGGAGTAAAGGAAATGGCAGATTCTATGCCTTATAACAGGGATTTTGCACCCGAGAACCCCTCGAATGCTGAAATTCAAAAAATGGAACCGCAAAACATTGCTGCCGAGGAATCGGTTATTGCGGCATGCCTTATTCAAAGCAGTGTTGTTGATGAAGTTGTCGCGCAGCTTGTGCCAAACAACTTTTATAAAGAAGTGCACAAAACCATTTTCGAATGCATTTGCGATTTGCACAACAGAAATGTTTCTATCGACTACATTTCCATCGCAGAAAATTTAAAGGCAAAGGGCAAGCTAGACGCTGTTGGTGGCATGTCATATGTTTTGGGCTTAACCGACAACACAGCAGCGCTTACCAATTGGAAAAACCACGTGGAAATTGTTAAGCGCACTGCCATTTTGCGCGACTTAATTCGCGCATCGGTAACAATTCGCGCCCTTGCCTACAATGCGCCCGACAACTTAAGCGAAGTTGTTGAAGAGGCTGAAAAAACCCTGTTTAACGTAACGGAAAAGCGCATTTCGTCCGATTTTGTGCCCATAAACACGCTTCTTACAGCAGCGTTTAATGAACTTGAAGAACTTGCTAAAAATGAAAACAAAATTACGGGCGTTGCCACGGGCTTTAAGGATATCGACGATTTGTTCCACGGTTTTCGTGGGGGCGATTTAATTATTTTGGCAGCGCGCCCAGGCGTTGGCAAAACTGCCTTTGCACTGAACTTGGCAACGCAAGCAGCACAGCTTGGCACATCCGTTGCGTTTATGTCGCTTGAAATGAGCGCCTCGCAGCTTGTGCAACGCGTGCTTGCCTCGCATGCGCGTGTAAGTTTAAGCAACCTTCGCTCCGGCAAAATTAAAGAGCCCGATTGGGCTGCAATTGTTGAGGCATCTGCACGCCTAAGCGAGCTTGACATAAAATTTGACGACACCCCAGCACTTTCAATTTTAGAGCTTCGTGCAAAGGCTAGGCGCGAGCTGCACGATGTAAAGAAGGGTTTAATAATCGTTGACTACCTGCAGCTTATGCAGCCTTCCCAAACGCGTCGCGATGGCAGACGCGATGTTGAAGTGGCTGAAATTTCGCGCGGGCTTAAAATTTTAGCGAAGGAAATGGACATGCCAGTTATTGCGCTGTCGCAGCTTTCGCGCCAGGTGGAACAGCGCGGCAAAAAGCGCCCGGTTCTTTCCGACTTGCGTGAGTCGGGCGCAATTGAGCAAGACGCCGACATTGTTATGTTCATTGACAGAAGCCTTGACGAGGTTGAAGCGGAAGAAAACGGCAGGCCAGAGCTTGGTCGCGCAACGCTTATTGTGGCAAAGCACAGAAACGGCCCCATGTGTGACATTGACCTTGCATTTAATGCAGAATACACACGCTTTAACGACTTTATAGATGACTCCAGGGTTTAAAGGGCTTTGCGTATGCGTAAGAGTGTTAAATTCATCCACGCTGCCGACTTACACCTTGGCGCGCCATTTCGTGGGCTTGCGCAAGTGTCTGAGCAGTGGGCTCGCCGCTTAAGCACAGCAATTCGCGAGGCATATGCGCGCATTGTTGAGGAAGCAATTTCTCGCAAGGTGCATTTTGTTGTTATAGCGGGCGACATTTTTGACACATCGCGCGCTTCTTTTGGCGACTACCTTTCTTTCTTCGATGGGCTTCGTAAGTTGCAACGTGCTGGCATTGAAGTGTACATGGTGTGCGGCAACCACGACCCTTACACTTCTTGGAAGGAAAGCGCATTTTTGCTGCCTGAAAATGCTCACATGTTCCCTGCTAGCAAACCTGGTTTCAAGTTGTTTGAACACGAAGGCGAACCGCTTTGCATTATTGGTGGCAGAAGTTACTACAACCAAACATGGCCGCAAGGCGTATCAATTGCGCAGGGCATATCGCGCGAAGAGGGTGCACAAGCACTATTTAGCGAATGCCCACAAGCGAAAAACGCACCGTTTTGCGTTGGGGTAATTCACACAGGGCTTCACCTAGACCCAATTAAAGCACCTGAAAACCCAAACGCGTTGCTGCAAAAAAATGTTGACTATTGGGCGTGTGGTCACATTCACAAAAGCTATGTTCACCACGATGACGCAGGTTGCGCGCGCATAGTGTTTCCTGGCTGCATTCAAGGTCGCGACATTAAAGAGGTGGGTCAGCGTGGCGTTTACTGCGTTGAAATTAGTGAAGGCTCGCATGTTGAACTTGAGTTTATTCCAACGGCAAGCGTTGTGTGGCAGCAACTTAGCGTTGATGTTTCCGACTGTGCTGGCACGTCAGACATAACGGATTTAATTACGCGCCAGCTTTTCATTAAAAATGGTGAAGCACACTGCGAAGAAATGGTATCGCGTGTAACACTTGTTGGTAAAACGCCACTTCATAGCGCGCTTTCAAGGCCAGGTGCTATGGAGGATTTAAGGGCTCATCTTAACAATTCATGCCCGCAATTTTTCTGCGACACGCTAATTAACGAAACGCGTGAAGTTCGCGATAAGCAAAAGTTAGCAGCTGAGGGTTTGTTCCCTTCTGTTCTCTTGCAAATTTCAAACCATCAAAATGCAAATGTTGAAGCTACAAAAGATTTTTTGGAACAAGAATTTATGCAGCGAAACATTGCTCTTCCGAAAAACATTGTTGAAAACATTGATTCCTTACAAGAAGAGGCGGAAGAACTTGCGCTTGACCTGCTGCAACAAGGTGTGAAATAATGGCTAATTTCTTTCTTGAACAAATTCGCATCGAAAACTTTGGGGCTTTCACCAATAAAAATGTTGGCCCCTTAAAGCCCAACTTGAACGTTGTTTATGGCAAAAACGAAGCTGGAAAAACAACAATTGCAAAATTTATTGATGGGCTGCTTTTTGGCTGGGAACGCGCAAGTGCTACAAACAATTCTTACAAGCCAAAAAGTGCAGAGCGCTGTGGTACGCTGTTTTTTGCAAGCAGGGAATGTGTGCAAGACGGCCACCAGCCCCAAGAGGCAACTTTGTCGCGTGCACAAAATTCTAAAGGGCTTTGTGGTGACACACAGCTTATTGCCGACATAGACCGCGAAACGTTTCGCACAATGTTTTCGCTAAATAGCGACGAACTTCGGCGTCTTAACAACAACACGCAGGTCACGGCAAAGCTGCTTACAGCAGGCTCTGGCACTAATGAGTCGCCTGAAAAGGCGCTAAGCAACATTAGCGATGAAATTAAAACGTTCACGTCCACAGCAAGTGCTGCCACGCACTCAATCGTGAACATTCGCAAGCAGCAGGAAGCGCTTAATGCAAAAATACGTCAGGCAGAAGAAGAGCAGCAGCGTTGCAGGCGCGAGAAAAAGGAGCTTTCAAGCATCTCACCTGAGCGCGCCTCAATGCAGCAGCGTGTTAAACAGGCGGACACAAAAATTAAGCAGTTCACAAGTGCGCAGGCAAAGCTTCAAAACCTTGTTAGCAATGTTGAAAAGCAACAAAGTAAAAAAGAAAGTTTGGACGTTAAAAGAAACACGCTTGAAGTTGAATATGCTGCCGAAATGAAGCAATACCCAAGCGAGCTTTTAAACATTACTGAAGGCAGCCAGCGCAGCATGCGCGACAAAATTGAAACGATGATGCTGCAGGAGACAAAAAAGCAACATGCTGTTGACCTTGCTAGCAACGACTTGTCGAACTCAACGGCAGCTTATGAAGTTGAAAAAGAAAAGGCTAATACTACAGAAGATGCGCAGCATGCAAAGCGCATTCGCAATTTCAAAATAGGTGTGTCTGCAATTTTGCCCTTGGTATTTATTTTTGCTGGTGTGCCGCTGTTTATGCATGGGCGTGAAATTTCAAGTTTGTCGTTTACCGTGCTTGGCTTAGGTCTTGTTGGGGCAGCAGTTGTGCTTGCGTTTGCAATTGTTATTCTACTTTTCAAGCCAAGCGCAAAGCCTTCCGACCTTCAAAAAGAAAGTGTTGAAAAGGCTCGTTGGGCCATGCGTCAGGACGAGAAAAAACTAGAGTCTTGTAAAAAGGCGCTTGTTGAATTTGAAAATTCAGTTGCAATTCAGTTGCGTGAAATGGGCTTAGGCGCAGCGCAAGGCTCGCTTAAACGCGCAAACCGCATGCTTGATGCGGCTGCTGAAGTGCGTCAAAAAACTGCAAGCTACAACCAGCACATTCAAGCAAACGCCGCAAGTTGCAGCGAAGTTGAACAGGCATTAGCAAAGGATAAACAGCAAATTGACAACTTGTACGAAAATTTGGGGCTAAGCAATAAAACGCTTGCTGAAGTTGAAAGGCAGCTTGACCAACTTTCAGCACATCGGGAAGGCCTGCAACACAACTTGGATGTTTTAAACGAGCGCTATGGCACGCTAAAGCAAAAGCTTGATGCTGCACTGCCATCGCGTAAGTTCGACAACTTGAAGTTTGAATACCAAGAACTTGAAACTAGAAAAAACGATAGCATGCGCAGGCTTTGTGTGCTATTGCTTGCAAAGCGCAAGTTAGAAGCTGCAATTGCTGCATGGGAAAGCAAAAGCCAGCCCGAGGTTTACCGCTTAGCCAGCCAGCTTATGGCAGAAATGACGCAGGGGGTGTGGGTTAAAGTCAAAATGACAGACAATGGCAACATTGAGGTTGAAAGCGCGCAGCGCGTTGTTTGCACCCCACTGCATCTTTCACTTGGCACGTGCCAGCAGCTTTACCTGTCACTTCGCATAGCACTGTTGCTAACAGCACAAAATGTTGGCAGAAACATTCCCATTATTACCGACGACATTCTTGTAAACTTTGACAAAGAGCGCAGGTGCGGCGCTGCGCGTGCGCTTGCCCGCCTTGCAAAGTCGCGCCAAGTTGTAATCATGACGTGCCACAAAGAAATTGTGCAAGAACTTCGTGCAGCGGACGCACAAGTAAATGAAATTGAGCTATAGACTTTGTGCTAGCTTGCGTTAAGGGCTTTAAGCTTGATTGCAAGTTTTATTGTTGCTGCACTTCTAGCGTTTGTAATACCTTTTATCCTTGCCTAAGAATAAAAACTAGGGTTTTCCCCTAAAAAGTGACATATAAACTCCCAATGCAAATATTTTTAACCTTAAATTATTTTGAATTTAGTTACAGTACGTACTAATGTTTAGTTCCAACTTGAAAGGGGCAGAAAATGGCGAAAGCTAAGAAAATGAAGGTTGCAATGTGGGCATTGGTCATTGCAATTCTTGGGCTAGCATTTGCACTTTGTGCGTGCGCGCCGAACGAGAACAATGCAGGGCGAGCCGACCAAAAAGCCACCACAAAACCAGTGGCACAAAAGGTTGAGCAAACCCCCGAAACCGACAGCTACGGCGTTGTAGATGCTGATTCTTGGGCAGATGCATACCCAAACCAGTATCAAACTTACAAAGCTAACAGCTCAAACAGCACAGAGGGCAAGCACAATTATCTTGAGCTTTACCCAGCGCTGAACACAATGTATAAGGGTTATGCATTTGCGCTTGGCTACGACGAAGCTGCAAGTCACGTTTACTCGCTTGACTCTGTGAAAAACACACCACGCACCATCAAAAAAGAGCAGCTTGCAAACTGCATTTCTTGCAAAACACCGCAGTTCACAGCAACAGTTAACAGCGGCAACAGCGACATTTACAAACAGAAGTTCACAGACACAGTTGGTCAGTACACAGAAAACATTAGCTGCTGGAACTGCCACGAAAATGACCCAACAACGCTAACCGTTGGCAACAAATTTTTCATTAAATCTTTAGGTGAGGACGCAACGAATTACTCAAAAGCACCTCTTGCTTCGCAAACTTGCGGGCAGTGCCACAACGAATACTACTTCGACAGCAAAACAAAAGAGCCACTTAACCCTTACAGTGGCACAAGCGAAATGACACCAGATGCAATTTTGGCTTATTACGATTCCAAAAACTTCAGTGACTGGAACCATGGCACAACAGGTGCTCCAATGATCAAAGTTCAGCACCCTGAATTTGAAACAGTTTATGGCGGCAATTCAACAACAATGGCACGCATGGGCTACACTTGTTCCAGCTGCCATATGGGCACAGAAACCGACAAAAACGGCACGTCTTACACGTCGCATAACTGGACAAGCCCACTTGAAAACGATGAGCTTATTAAAAATGATTGCAGCAATTGCCATTCCGACTTGAAGAGCGAAATGAAGGCTATTCAGTCTAAGGAAGAAAGCCGTGTTACTTCAATTAGCGAAAAAATTGAAGACTTAACAAACAAAATTGCAAGCAAGTATTCAGACGAAATTGCAACAATTAAGGCTGCTCGCGATGCAGGTGAAAAGCCAAGCGCATCTGAAGGGCTTGCAAAACTTTGGAAGCTTCAACGCAATGCACAGTTCTACTGGGATTTCGTAATGGTTGAAAACAGCGAAGGCGCACACAACCCAACGCTAACCACCGAAACTCTTGACAAGGCTGAATCAGCCGCTAACGAAGCACTCGCATTACTGGCATAGTAAAAACACCAAGATTTGCCAGCTTAAGGTAATGAATCTTTGGCTGGCAAACCCATTATTCAATAATTACGAAATTCAAATGAAAGGAGGGTTTGCACATGAGCAATGAAAGTAAAACTCAAGCTGCTAACAATGCTGAGTCCAAACAACAAGACGCTGAAAATTCAACCAAGCAGCCAAAGAAGCGTGGCAAACGCCTGCCAATTACAATTGGTGTTGTTGTTGTGGTGCTAGCAATTGCGGGCAGTGCGTTTTGGGTTTGGCACGAACAGCCAAGCTTCTGCAATGCAATTTGCCACACTCCAATGGACCCTTATGTTGAAATGTTTAACCAAAAAAGCGGCACAACTGGCACAGACAAGTGGGGCAACAAGGTTGAAAACACAAGCGCAATGCTTGCTGTGGCTCACGCCGTTTCAAAGGAAAATGGCGGTGCTGGTGCAAATTGCCTAAGCTGCCATGTTCCAACAATGGCACAGCAAATGACAGAAGCTTCGCAATTTATCACGGGCAACATGCCACTGTTTAAGAATGCTAAATATGGGCTTGTGCTTGGCGAGCGCAAAACAACCGACCTTGGCAAGTGGCAAAACCAAACAGGCGACTCGTTTTGCCTAAACTCCAACTGCCACAACATGACGCGCCAAGACTTGGTGAAAACAACGTCGCAGTATGGCACTCGCAACCCGCACATGGCAATGCACAACCAACAGCGCGACTGCTCCGATTGTCACAAAGCACACCGTGCGTCGGTTAATGCTTGTTCGCAGTGTCATGACGATGCCCCAATTCCAACAGGCTGGCTAACTTACGACCAAGCTCAACAAGTTGCAGAAAGCGATTAGGGGTTTAATAAGCATTAGTTAACTTGCTCACTCATATTTTTTTAAATTTCAAAATGTGACACACAGCTTTTGAAATTTCTTTAATTGGCTAATTGTAAATTCAAGTTTGCAATTAGCCAATTTTTTTGCAGTTTCTTAAGCAGAATATTTCCTTACTATTTCTTGATTTAGTTTGTATTAGAAACATTTCTTGCCTTGTGGTGCGGTTTATGTATGTCAAATTGCTTAGTCGTTGTGCTATAGTGTGCTAGCGAAAGAAGGGCTCATGAGTGCACGTTAATGATGCACTTTAAGGCTCTTTCAAACCGCAAGTGAGGTGTTACACAATTTTGAATGCTTCAAATTTTTCAAACGAAACGTTGCATGGGGAAAATTCTGCTTTCCAGCAAGAGGTAAATGCGCTGCACAAGAAGTTTCACTTCGACTTTACATCCATTGGCATAGCAGCTTTTGTTGGCGCACCACTTAAGTGGGTTTACAGTGCAGGCCAAACAAGCGAGCGACACAGGCGCATTGCTCTAGCCCCTGGTCACGGCATTGGTGGCATTGTGCTAAAAGCAGGTAAGCCTATGCTGTTTACAAACATAGATGCCGAAATTGACCCCAGGGAATATTCATCGTACCCAATTGTTTTTGCCGAGGACTTGCACAGCTTTTGTGCGCTGCCGCTTCGAAAGAACAACAATGTGGTTGGCGTTTTGCTTTGCGCGCACAGAAGCGTGGCGCCAAGTAATGTTCCAAGTTACAACAAGCTCATTGAATATTTAGGTGGCAAGGTCTGTGGGCTTGATGTTGTGTCCGACGGCTTTATGAACCTAGATGAAATTATTGCTGAGGATGACCAAAATAAAAATGAGCCAGCTGTTGACAACATTGCACGCATAATAGGCGCACAAGAAAGTGAGCGTCAGCGCATTTCCAGGGAAATTCACGACGGGGTTTCGCAAGAGCTTTTAACTGTAACATTTTTGCTAAACCGCATTGAAGGGTACGTTGATTCTGAGGGTAAAAAACTTGTCAACGAAGCAGCCCTTAGCATAAAAGGCGTCATGGATGAGCTTCATAACATTTCAGTTCTTTTGCGTCCAAGTGCGCTTGACCACATGGGTTTTGTGCCAGCGCTTCGCAGCCAAGCACTTGTGCTAGAAAAAACTTATGGCACATCCACCCTCTTTGAAGGCGATTTAGACATTAAGCGCTTTGACGAAGCACTTGAAACGCAGGCTTACAGAATTTGCCAGGAAGCCATGACAAACGCCTGCAAATATGCAAATGTCGAAAGCATAACAGTAACCGTAAAGCGAATGCCAAACAGCTGGCTTTGCATTAGTGTGAAAGATAATGGAGTTGGCTTTAACATTGACAACCCCAAAATTAAAGGCTCGGGCTGTGGGCTTTTGGGAATGCAAGAGCGTGCGCAACTTGTAGGTGCTACGCTTGACATTGCATCAAATGCTAACGGTACTAAAATAACACTTAAAACCCCAATGGAATTGTCCAAATAGGCGCAAGGCAGGCAACGCAAAATGATAAAAGTAGTTTTAGCAGACGACCACGAAGTGGTTCGAGGCGGCATTAAAATGATTTTAGAAGCCGACCCCAAAATAAAAGTTGTTAGCCAAGCTGCCGACGGTGTTGAAGCGTGCAGGCTTGTTTCGCGTGACAAGCCCGACATTTTGCTGCTTGACATTTCAATGCCTCCAGGGCAAAGCGGCATGGTGGCTTGCGAAAAGGTTACTAAAACATACCCCAACACTAAAGTTATAATTCTTACAATGTTTGCCGAGCCAGAGTATTTGTTGTTTACACTGCGCGGTGGTGCAAGTGGCTACGTGCTTAAAAACTCAACGCCTGAGCAATTGCGTGAGGCTGTGCACACTGTGGCAGAAGGCGGGCGCTACATTCACCCCACGATGACAGAGCTTCTGGCCAAGCACATTGCTTCAACAAGCAATTCGTCTGCATCCATACAAAACTTAACGTCAAGAGAACTTGAAATTTTGCAGCTGATTGCAAGGGGTTTTACAAACAAAGAAATTGCCGACAAAGTGTTTTTGTCGGTTAAAACAGTTGAGGCGCACAGAAGTAAAATCTACAAAAAGCTAAACCTAAAAACCCGTGCAGACGCTGTGCAATACGCCATTGAACACAAAATATTAAATGTTTAATGATGGCTTAGCCTGCATTTAAACACTTCCCCCACGCCCATCTTTAGGCAAACAGGGGGATAGCCGCAGGTTTCAGCGCAACAGCCAAATAGTGCTTGAAACTTAATTTTATTGAAACTAGAATATTTGTTAGTAAATAATCTAAAGGAAGTAAACACTATGAGTTTTAGACCAAGCCTAAAAATTAACCCTAACGTTATTACATGGGCAATAAAGCGCAGTGGTAAAACTGATGCAGAAATAAACAAGAAATTCCCCAAAATTGAACAATGGATTGACGGTACATATAAGCCTACTTTCAAGCAACTTGAAAATTTTTGCGCTACAACTCATATAAATTTGTGCGACTTATACAGCGAGGTTGTGCCAAACAAAAATTTACCTATTGCAGACTTCAGAACCATTAGCGGCAGAAAAAAAGAACCAAGTCCTGAACTTTACGACACTATTATGAGTTTGGGATACAGGCAAGACTGGTTAACTGATTATTTTCAGAACCTAGGGTGTGAAAAAATTGATTTTGTTGGTAGCATAACAGCAGACACTCCCATTATTGAAGCGGTAGAAAAAACTCGGACCTTTTTAAAATTAGAACTTGACTGGGCATTTTCAACAAGTTCAGTTCATGAAGCCTTTAAAACGCTACGTGATAAATTAGAAGAAAAACGTATAACCGTTATTGTAAACAGTGTTGTAAATGATAACACTTCTCGTAAATTAGACCTTGAAGAATTTAGAGGGTTTGTTTTAGCAGACAGTTATGCACCTTTTATTTTTATAAATGGTAGGGACGCTAAAGCTGCACAGTTATTTACGCTTGTTCATGAACTTGTTCATTTAGGACTGTCTGAAACTGGCGTTGTTGAGCCAAATGAAAATAATGCTCTTGCTAATAACGAAATCGAAACATTTTGCGATAAAGTAACAGCAGAATTTTTAGTACCAAAAAATTTGTTTTTAGGTCTATGGAACAAAAACGTTAGTTTAACAAAAGCAATTTCAGCTGAAGAAAGACGCTTTAAAACAAGTTTTGTTGTTTGTGCTAGAAAAGCCTATGAATGTGACTTAATTTCTAGTACTGAATTAAGCGAAATTTTAAAAAAACATCAAAGGGAAGTTTCTAAATTACCAGTTAAGAAAGGCAAAGGAGATTATTATCGAACAAAAGGCAATAAAAAACATTTTCGCAAAAAGGATAGAAAACTGATTAGTGATTGGATTAAAGAATATAATACGGAAATTCGTAATAATTGGAACAATATTGAAAATGGTGAAAAGGTATGCAAAATTCAACCACACACAAAATAACCTATTTAAACTGTCCAGAACCATTAGCTGTTAACGCAAATGATAATTATTGCTTAAATGTAACGTTTGATGATGGAGTAACTAAGAGGTTCGACTTTTTACCTTATTTTAAATATAGTTACTTTGAGCCACTAAAGGATATTAAACTTTTTAAAAAAGCTTATGTAGTACCAAGCGCAATAGTTTGGAATGAAGATTTAGATATAGCAATAGAAGAAGTCTATGAAGAAGGAGAAACAATTACAAACAACAGCAAAATAACAGCCAATAGAAAGGCAAACCAATGAAAACACTAACTCAAACACTAACAACAGCAACAGTTGCACTAATGCTTGCATTAGGCGCAGCTGCTGCAACTAGCACAATCAGCTATGCTGATGACACACAACAGACACCGACCACCGACCAAGAGCAAGCGGCAACGCCTGACACCGACCCTACAACCGACAAAGACACAACCACCCAACAAACTCTAACACGCCTTTACGGCACGGAAGCATACGACACAGCAGCAAAAATTGCACTTGAAGCCTACAAAACAACTGACGAGAGCGGCAACATAACTTACGAGCAGTGCGACAACGTAGTAATTGCTAACTCCAGCCAGTTTGCAGACGCTATGAGCGCAGCTGGTCTTGCTGGCGCACTTAACGCACCAATTCTGCTAACGCCAAAAGACAGCTTAGAAAACAGTGTAAGGGACGCTATTAACACGCTAAAACCTAAAACTGTTTACATCATTGGCGGCACTGGCGTTATAAGCAAAGCATGTGAAGAACAACTTGCAGCCCTTGAAACTGTAAAAACTGTTGAACGTGTGTCAGGCGAAGCAGCTTGCAACACATCTGCTGCTTGCGCAGAAAAACTCGCAGAACTTAAAGGCAGCGAAAAAAGCGACTATGCCATTATTGCAAACTCTGCAACCTTCCAAGACGCAGTTTCCATTTCTAGTTTTGCCTATGCTCACAAAGTGCCAATTCTTTTAACCACAACAGAAAGCGATGTAAGTGAACGCAGGCTTGGAGCAGATGAACTTGCAACCTTTATTTCCGACTTAAACGCAGACGCTAAAGTGCTTGTGCTTGGCGGCACAGCAGCAGTAAGTCAAAAAGTGCA
>CAYVDR010000003.1:7628-20948 GCA_964450625.1 uncultured Senegalimassilia sp. | reverse complement strand
GCAGCGGCAGAAAAAAGCAACCAAGAAGCTGCAATTGCCGAGCAAGTTGCAGTTGAGGAAGCTGTTGCAAACACCGATGCTTGGCAAGCAACAGCAGGCTCGCTTGGCGGGACAATAAACGCTGCCGATGCTGCACGTGCAGCAATTGCAATTGGCAGGGAAGACGGTGGCTTTTTCGGCAGGCTTAGCTCTCAGCTGTTTGGCAGCAGCGTGGGCATTAGCGCAAGCCTTGATGCCAACCTGGTCGAAAACTTCGCAGCGCAAATTGATGCCACGGTGGGCACGCCACGTGTGGACTATGACGTTGCACTAAACAATGGCGTTGCTTATGTTACAAGCGGCAGCGACGGGCTTATGCTTAACCGTGAAACTTTAAGCTCGCAAATGGCAGATGCATTTATTGGTAACAGCAATGAAACCAGCTTTGTTGCAAATGCGGAATATGCACCCGTTAGAATTACAGAAGCCGCAGCAAGCGAATGTGCAAATGCAATCACAAGTGCAATTTCTGGCGGGGTTAATCTTACGTATGCAAACAACACTCTAAACATTGCTGCAGCTGAAATTGGCGGCTGGGTGCAAACGAGCGTTGTGCAAACTGGCCAGGGCTACGCCTTGCAGACCGGCCTTGATGTTGCAAAGGCAACGCCGGCAATTTCAGCGGACTTAATGGCTAACAGCAACAATGTAATTGAGGGGCTTACGTTTAGCGTAAATGATGGAACCCCCATAGTTCAAACTCAAAGTGACATAAACGCCCCAGACATGACAGACGTTGCAAACAATGTGTCAAGTGCACTGTTTGGTGCAGGGCTTTTGCAAGACATTCAAAATGCGCAAGCCAAAGGCAGCAGCGCCATTGATGTTCAAACAACAACGCTTTCAAGCGACCTTTCTTTCGAGGATGCGCTAACAAGTGGCATCATTGGCGAAATTGCCACATACACCACCGAGTACACAACAACAGCTGGCACCGAAAACAGAAACCACAACATTGAACTTGTTTCGCAGTTGCTAAACAACTCGGTGGCAACATCGGGTGGCACTTGGTCGTACAACGACACAACAGGCAACTGCGACGAATCGAAAGGCTTTTTAGGTGCAGGTGCCATTGTCGCAGGTGAATACGTCGATTCAGTGGGCGGCGGCATTTGTCAGGTTGCAACAACAGTCTTCAACGCTGTTTATGAAAGTGGTCTGCCAGTTGCCGAGCGGCACAACCATTCGCTTTACATCTCAAGCTACCCACAAGGTCGCGACGCTGCAGTTTCCTACCCCGAGCTTGATTTTCGCTGGCAAAACGACACTTCAAATGATGTTTTACTCAAGGTTACAACCCAGTCGGGTTCTGTAACCGCTACACTATACGGTGTTGACCCCAACTACACCGTTGAAACAGAAACTGGCAACTGGCAGGAAGGTGCAACGTATTCAACCACAACAAAGGTTGACGAAAGCCTCTCGCCTGGTTACAGCTACGTTAAAACAAGGGGAAGCGATGGCAGGTCTTGCACGGTCACCCGCACTGTGAAGTCAAGCTCGGGCGAGACTGTTCGCGAGGATGTGTTCTCTTCTGTTTACGACCCAGTCGACGAAGTGGTTGTAACAGGGCCAACAAGCTAAGCGGCTTTTTAAAGGTTTTAGGTGCACAATTTTGCCGCATGTGCGCCGCAAGCAAAAGAAAGGTTTGAAGGTGTATTACCAACCAGAAATTGAAACAATGCCAAGGGAAAAGTTGCGCGAGTTGCAGCTTGAGAAAATGAAGTGGTGCATAAATTATGCATACGAAAATGTGCCATTTTACAAGAATTCTTTTGATGAAGCAGGTGTTAACCCCAGCGATTTTGCATCGATTGAAGACATCTACAAATTCCCATTTGTGCTAAAGCAAGACATGCGCGACAACTACCCTGACGGGCTTTTTGCAGTTGACCGCGAACAAGTTGCACGCATTCATGCATCTTCTGGTACAACAGGTCAAGCCACTGTTGTTGGCAGCACTTTCGACGACCTTAAAAACTGGGGCGAATGTTTTGCTCGTGGCATTGCAATGTGTGGCGGCAGCGAAAAGTCCACGGTGCAAGTGGCGTACGGCTACGGTCTGTTCACTGGCGGGCTTGGTGCGCACGCAGGTGCTGAA
This sequence comes from uncultured Senegalimassilia sp., assembly GCA_964450625.1. GTDB lineage: Bacteria > Actinomycetota > Coriobacteriia > Coriobacteriales > Eggerthellaceae > Senegalimassilia. The sequence continues at coordinate 18,808 of CAYVDR010000003.1, read as the reverse complement.
ACCGCAGGCTGTGCTGTTATTCCAACATCTTCTGGCAACACAAAGCGCCAAATTCAAATGATGCGCGATTTAGGCACTGACATTTTGTGCTGCACGCCATCCTATGCACTTTTAATTGCCGATACTGCCATTGACATGGGCATTGACCCTAAGAAAGACTTAAAGCTGTCAGCAGGCATTTTTGGTGCTGAGCCTTGCAGCCAAGGCATGCGTGATGAAATTGCTGAAAAGCTGGGCATTCAATATTGCGATGTGTATGGCCTGTCAGAAGTTATGGGTCCAGGCGTTGCATTTGAATGCAGCGAAATGAGTGGGCTTCACTTAGCCGAAGACCACTTCTTCGCTGAAATTATTGACCCAGAAACTCTAAAGCCTGTGCCAGATGGCGAATGGGGCGAGCTTGTGTTTACAACGCTAAGCCGCCAGTGCTGCCCGCTTGTGCGCTACCGCACGCGCGACATCACTCGCATAATAAGTGAGCCATGCAAATGCGGGCGCACTCACAGAAAAATTGACCGCATAATTGGCCGCAGCGACGACATGCTAATTTTGCGTGGCGTAAACGTGTTCCCATCGCAAATTGAGCACGTCATCACAACATTCGACGAAGTTGAAACGCAGTATCAAATCATCATAAGTACACGTGGCCCACTCGACCACGTTGAGCTTCAGGTTGAAACTGCCGCCGACTTCCCATTCGACGAAATTCGCAAACTTGAGCAATTGAAGGCTCGCCTAGGTGCAGCACTAAAGGCTGAGCTGCAAATTTCTGTTGACATTAAACTTGTTGAGCCGCACACAATTGCGCGCAGCGAAGGCAAGGCAAAACGTGTCATTGACTTAAGAAAGGCTAACAAATAATGGTTTCACAAGTTACAGTTTTTTTGGAGAACAAACCAGGGCGCTTGGCTAAGGTGTGCCGCGAGCTTGCCAATGCTGGCATTAACATGCACTCGCTATACTTGGCCGACACAACCGATTTTGGCGTTGTTCGCCTTTTGTGCGACACGCCTAATGCAGCAGTTGATGCGCTTAAAGCGGCGGGTTGGCGTGCAAGTTTAACGCAGGTGCTTGGCGTGCGCTTGGCAGATGAAGCAGGCTCACTTGCAAAGCTTTTGGAATTTTTAGACGAAGCTAACATCAATGTTGAATATGGCTATTGCATCTCAACCGAGGGCAATGTGGCTGTTGACATTTTGAAAGTATCCAGCGAAAGCGCTGAGCAAAAGCTGGAAGAAGCAGGTTTCACACTTGCAAAGCCTGAGGAAATTTACACCTGTGACTAGCGGTTTAACACTCAAACAACAAAGCTTGTGCGCACGCGCTTTTGCGTGCGTGCTTGCATTTGTGCTGTTTGCGGGCACTTGTTTTGCGCCTGCAACATACGCAAATGCCGATGTGCGCCGTGCGGACGTTGTTTACGGCGCAACAGTTGACTCACGTGGGCTTTCGGTTGCGCAGTGCCCAAGCATCGATGCTGAACATGCTTTTGTAATGTCATCGGACGGCACGGTGTATTTTGAGCGTGGTGCCACTGACGAAGCGCAAATTGCTTCCATTACAAAAATAATGACAGCCATTGTGGCACTTGATGCGGTGAATTCAGGTCAGGCAACGCTTGAAACACAGGTTACAGTTTCTGAAAGTGCTGCTGCAGTTGGTGAATCCAGCGCAAGCTTACAAGCGGGCGACACCATGACACTTGAAACGGCACTGTATGCGCTGCTGGTGCCTTCAGGCAACGATGCCGCAGTTGCAATTGCAGAAACCATAGGCGCTGCACTTCAAAAGGCTGGCGTTTCGGGTGCAAGTGCTCAGGATGCATTTGTAACGCAAATGAACACAACGGCAGCGAAGGTCGGTTGCACAAACACAGTCTACGAAAACCCTCACGGGCTCGATTACGACGAATACGCAGGCAACCTGCACAGCACTGCACGTGACCAAGCTTTTGTTGTGTCCTACGCCATGAAAAACCAAACGTTTCGCAAAATTGTCTCTGGTGGCTCGTGCTCCGTTTCTGTCACTCGCTCGGGTGCTGCAACTTCAATAGACCTTGAAACCACCGATGAATTTTTGGAGCTTAACGAAAATGCGATAGGTGTTAAAACTGGCTTTACCGACTTAGCAGGTGCATCATTTGCAGCTGCTGTTAACAAGGACGGGCAGGAACTTTACGCTATCGTGCTTAATTCAACATCGGAATCGCAGCGCTTTACCGACGCTGACACGCTTGTGAACTGGGTGTTTGAGCACCAAACAACCTACACACTTGCCAACAGCAGCACGAAGAGCCAATACAACGGCGAAACTGTGCCTGTTGTGGCACAGGTAAGTCATGCTGATTGGCTGGACAAAACCATTGACGCCACACTTGAAAACCCAACTGCCACAGTTAACGTTTTCGATTTAAACGGCAACATCTCCGAAGAGGTAAGCTATTTAGACATTACGGGCAACGTTTATGCAGGCCAGGTGCTTGGTACCATAACGTTTAAGCAGCGCAACGAGGTTGTTGCAACGCAAAACATTGTTGCATGCAAAAACGTTTCTGCGCCTGGCTTTTTGGAAGGCGCAAGCATTTGGTGGCAACGCTTGTTCAAAGGTTTTTCGGGCGAGCAAACAAAAGCCACTTCCGTTTTGCTAAACGAAACACCTCTCATAAACGACAAAACAAAAACCACTTCTTAACCAGCACTTACGCGATTTTCATATTACGAATGTGCTTAAAATGTGTCATTGCTTTTTGCAAGAAAGAACGTAAGGTTAAAGTCGAAGTTGCGTGAAAAGAAACGGGCTGAACTTGCTAACGTGTTCTTTGTGCTGCTTACCAACTTAATATATTGTACTGTTTGACAAAAAAGGAGAATGTTTCATGGGGTATTTTTGCAGGTTTCTTCCAACAGATGAAAAATTTAAAATTAAGAAAGAAAATTTTGACAAAGCTTATCGTCTGGCATGTGAGTTAAACGGGCTAGAAACAGGTGCTAAGCGTAAAACGCTTTGGTGTCTTAAGCACGATAAATGCCATGACGCTTTAGAAAAGCCAGCTGATTCAAAGTCGAAAGGTGATCCAAGTTCGTCTTTTAAATGGGTGAGCTGGAACTATGACGAACTGTGTAAAGACATTTTTGATGTATTTCGTGAATTTGAAATCAAAGCAGAAACCGATGAAAACGGGGACATTTGTAATTTAAAATTCGAAGAAAAAGAAGGCGATGAATCAGCCCTGTTAGTGGCAATTGCTCCTTGTGTTGAAGAATCGTCAATGCTTCATGTTTTAGGGCAAGACGATGCGTTATGGGCATATTGGTTTAGCGAACGCTTTCCATTGGGGTGCGAAATTATGGCTTGCAATGATTTGGCTACAACGCGAGCACTTGCGGGGCGTTATTTAACGAGCAACTCAGAAGAATTTTGTGAAAAACTCCAAAATGCTATAAAGGAATAAAAAATGATTGCATTTTTAGAAGGCATTTTAGCTGGTAAAACACAAGAAGCTGCGTTAATAAACGTAGGTGGCGTTGGTTTTAGTGTTGCAATGTCTTCACGGGCGCTCTCAAAACTGCCTGCTGTGGGCGAGGCTGTTTCAATTTACACATTTATGCAGGTAAGCGAAAGCGCTTTGGCTTTGTATGGTTTTTTGTCAACAGAAGAAAAAGGGTTGTTTGAGCAACTAATAACGGTAAGCGGCGTGGGGCCTAAAGTTGCGCTTTGTGCGCTTTCATCGTTTGAACCCGCTGCGTTAATTGCAGCAATTCAGGCGCAAGATGTTAATGTTGTTAAGCAAATCCCAGGTGTTGGAAAAAAAACCGCTTCACGCATAATATTAGAACTTAAAGGCTCGTTTGACAAAGTTCTAAGCGCAGAAGGCGAAGGTGGTGCGGCACAAAGTGCATCTGCCACAGAAGCGCAAAACATGAAAGCAGCCCATGAGGCCTTGCTTGCACTTGGTTTTGCAAGTGAAGAATCAACGCTTGCGCTTAAAGGTGCGCCAGATGCAACAAGCGAAGATGTGCTGTTAAAATATGCGCTAAAGCGTTTGGGTAAATAATTGATTGGTGGCTTTTAATTTGGCAAACAACACAGAAATAGAAGGCATCGTTTTTGAGCAAGGTGCACAAGGCACAGGCGCTGGTGGTTCACACTCAGCTGTAAGCGCTGCAAGCAATGCAGGCACAGCTAATGCAAGCATAAATTCAGCTGAAGCGGCTGATGCTTGCAGCACAAACCCTAAGCTTACCAGCGAAGATGACTTAGCCCTTGAGCGAAGCTTGCGTCCAAAGCGCTTGGACGATTATTTAGGCCAAACAAAAATTAAAGACTCGCTTTCAATCTTAATTCAAGCAGCAAAAGAACGTGGCGAAGTTGCCGACCACATTTTGTTTTCAGGCCCACCTGGCCTTGGTAAAACAACGCTTTCAACGGTTGTTGCTAATGAACTTGGCGCAAACATAAAAACAACCAGCGGACCGGCAATTGAGCGCACAGGTGATTTAGCTGCAATTCTAACTAACCTTGAAGAGGGCGATGTTTTGTTCATTGACGAAATTCACCGCTTAAACAGAATGGTTGAAGAGGTTTTATACCCCGCACTTGAGGATTTTGCGCTAGACATTGTGGTGGGCAAAGGGCCTGCTGCACGCTCAATTAGGCTTGACCTTTCACGTTTTACACTTATTGGAGCCACAACCCGTACAGGGCTTTTAACAGGGCCTTTGCGCGACAGGTTTGGCATTGCGTTTCGCTTGCAATACTACACACCAACTGAGCTTGCGCAAATTGTCACGCGCTCAGCCACAATTTTGGGCGTTGAAATTTCTGCTGACGGTGCGCTTGAAATTGCCAGGCGCAGCCGTGGCACCCCGCGCCTTGCAAACCGCATGTTAAAGCGTGTGCGAGATTGGGCGCAAGTGCGTGCAAACGGGCACATAGACGAAGACGTTGCAGCAAAGGCTTTAAGTTTCTTCGAAGTTGACCCGCTTGGGCTTGATGCTGTGGACAACAAAATTTTGCAGCTTTTATGCGTGCAGTTTTCAGGGCGGCCAGTTGGGCTTTCAACGCTTGCATCTGCGCTTTCCGAAGACACAGACACGCTTGAAGACGTTTACGAGCCCTATTTAATGCAACAGGGCTTAATTGTGCGCACGCCAAAAGGCAGGCAAGCCACGCAGCGTGCGTTTGAACATTTGGGCATAAAGCATAATTTAGATGGCGAATAATTTGTTAGCGAGGTAAAGTGATGCTTGAACAAGACTACATTATGAAGATGCTTCTTGCGTTTTACCAGGCACTTGTTAAAAGCCTAACGCAAGCGAAAGATGAGGACCGCCCAGAAGAGGCGGCAAACACGCTTGATGAGGCTGTGTCAAACGCTGTTGGCATGGACGGCAAGGCGCTGCTTTCCTTGGCTCCCGAATCAATTGGCACTGTGCTTCAAGTTTCTGGCACCGACCCTCGCGTTAGCGAATATGTTGCAAGAAGCTTGCTTTTAGCTTCCGACTACTTTGAGCAGGCAGGTCAAAAGCAGCTTAGCATTCTTCGCCGCGAGCAAGCAAATGCTGTTGCAAAAACTTATGGTTTTGAGCTGCCTGAAGATGCAGCCGACCTTTCTGAGCTTGAAAGGCTTGCAAAAGAGGAAGCAGAAGACGAAAGCAAAAACCAAAACGACATCGAAAACGAAGACGCACAATAGCAGGTTTTAGTTACGTATGCTAATAGATGCACTTTGCAACAGGCTTGATAAATCGGGTTGTTTAGACGGCTTTTGGGATGTGCTAGACGCTGGGACAGATGCATCCATTGGCTGTCCTATGAGTGCACGTGCGTTTTTGGTTGCAGCACGCTTTGCGCATGCGCCGCAGTGCACGCTGGTTGTTGTTGCAGGTGATGACAGCACACTTGCATTTGCACGCCAGCTTTCAGCTTACTTGGGCAGCGAAAACGTTTTGCAATTTCCAGCCCGCGACGACCTACCGCATTCAAAGCGCGGGCCCAACATTATGTCAGTCACAAAGCGCATGCAGGCAGCTTGGGCTCTTCAGCAAAACAAGTGCGTTGTTGTTGTCGCAAGCGCACGTGCGCTGCTTCGCAAACTGCCTCCGCCCGACGCATGCGCAGCGTCGCCGCTTGTGCTTTGCGCGGGCAAGGAACTTGCGCAAATGCCAAACGCTTTAAGGCCAAATGTTGAAAACCTTGATGCGCTTTGCCACGAACTTGAAGCCATGGGCTTTGAAAACACTGGAAACAAACTTGAGGGTGCTGGCACATTTTGCACTCGCGGTGGCACTGTTGATGTTTTCTTGGGCAACACAGGCTTTCCCATACGCCTTGATTTCTTCGGCGACGAGCTGGAAGAAATTCGGCGCATAGTCCCTGCAACTGGGCAAACAATTTCAAGTTTGGAAGAAATTGAAATTTACCCGTGCGTTGAATTTCCCATTTCGAATAAGGGCATTGTGCGTGCCAAGCAGCAAATTGCAAAGCAAGCAAAAGTTAACCCTGCGCTTCGTGAAATTTATGAGCACATTGAAAACGCTAGCGGTGCTTTGCGTTTTAAAGAGCGCGATGTTTTGCTGCCCTACCTGTACAAACAGCCAAAAACGCTTGGGGCTTATACAAAGAAGAACGTGCTTAGCGTGCTAATTGAACCTAAAAGCATTTTCAGCGACATGCAGCATGCTCAAAGCGAACTTGAGGGCAAACTTAGTGGCACAAGCATTCCATACGCTGGGCTTTTCGAAAGTGCAACTGGCGTTGACTTCGGCGGCGGGCAGCGTGCAACGTACGTTTCCCTAATGCGTGCTTCACAAGGCGAGCTTGGCTGTTCGCTAACAGTGAAGCGCACTAACGTTGCTGGAAGTTCTGAAAAATTGTTTGACAAGCTAAAAGGCCTGCTTGCTGCTGAATTTTACGTTGTGTTTAGCGTGCCAAATAACAAAGCGCGCGCATCCATAAAACTTGATTTTGTTGACGCGGGGCTGCCTATTGTTGATTTGGGCGAAGCAGGCAAAAAGATGCGCCTTAAGCGTGGCGCTGTTAACATTACTGACACTGACATCCCGCTTGGCATGGTGTTTGTGCAGGCAAAGCTTGCACTAGTTAGCATAAATGACATGTCGGGGCATGCGCAAGGCAACACTGCAAAGCCAATTGACATAACGCAAATAACGTTTCCCTACAAGCCAGGCGATTATGTTGTGCACGCAGCGCACGGCATTGCACTGTTCAAAGCACTTGTACGCCAAGAAATTGATGGCAGCCAGCGCGATTACTTGCACTTGGAATACGCAGAAGGTGACAAGCTTTTTGTGCCAGTTGAGCAGCTTGACCGCGTAACTCGCTATGTTGGGCCCGAAGGGGCTGCACCTCGCCTTACGCGCTTAAACACTGCTGACTGGTCGCGGGCGCTTAAAAAAGCAAGGCGGGCAACAAGCAAGCTTGCGTTTGATTTGGTTGACGTTTACTCAAGGCGGGCAAGCGCAAAAGGTCATGCTTTTTCGTGCAGCGAAAGTGCTTTGCAGGACATGGAAACAAGCTTTCCATACCAAGAAACACCTGACCAGGCAGCTGCAATTGCCGATGTGTTGGCAGACATGCGTGCACAAAAGCCAATGGACAGGCTAATTTGTGGCGATGTTGGTTTTGGCAAAACCGAGGTTGCGCTGCGTGCGGCGTTTTTAGCTGCAATGGACAACAAACAAGTTATGGTGCTTTGCCCAACAACCATTTTGGCGCAACAGCACTTCACAAGTTTTAGTGAGCGGCTTGTGCCCTTTGGCTTAAAAGTGGAAGTTCTAAGCCGCTTTCGCACAAACGCCCAGCAAAAGGCAGCCCTTGAGGGCTTTGCGGCTGGCAGCATTGCCGTGCTTGTTGGCACACACAGGTTGCTTTCGCGCGACGTTAACCCAAACGATTTAGGCCTTGTAATAATTGATGAGGAGCAGCGCTTTGGCGTGGGGCACAAGGAACAGTTTAAAAATTTACGTGAAAGCGTTGATGTCCTAACGCTTTCGGCAACGCCAATTCCACGCACAATGCAAATGTCGCTTTCGGGCGTGCGCGACATGAGCATAATCCTAACCCCACCCACCGACAGACGCCCCGTTAAAGTGCACGTTGGCGAGTGGGACATAGATGTTGTTAGCGCTGCCATACGCACAGAGCTTGCACGTGGTGGGCAAGTGTATTACGTTTCAAACCGCGTACAGTCAATTGACAGCGCTGTTAAGCGCGTAGCGCAAGCTGCAGAAGAAGCGCGCGTTGGCGTGGCGCACGGGCAAATGGGCAAAGAAGAGCTTGAACGTGTTATGGAAGACTTTTCCGCTGGCAGCTTGGATGTTTTAGTTGCAACAACAATCATTGAAAGCGGCATTGATAACCCGCACACAAACACGCTAATCATAGAAGATGCACAGCATTTGGGGCTTGCGCAAATGTATCAGCTGAAAGGCCGTGTTGGCAGAAGTGCACGCCAGGCTTATGCCTACTTCATGTTCCCCGAAAAAGTGCAGCTTTCTGAAAAAGCGCAAGCCAGGCTTTGTGCGCTTAACGAGCACACCGACTTAGGCTCTGGCATGCGCATTGCCATGCGAGACTTAGAAATTCGTGGCGCTGGCGACATTTTAGGTGCCGAACAATCGGGTAACTTGTCGTCTGTGGGTTTTGATTTGTTCTCGCAAATGCTTGGTGAAGCTGTTGAAAAAACACGCACAGGAGCTGCCACAAGCAGTGACGCTGCCCCAGCCCTGCCCGATGTAACACTCAATTTGCCAGGCCACACATACTTCCCTAACGAATACATGCCCGATGTTGACGAGCGTGTTTTGTGGTACAGAAAAGTGGCATGCGCACCAACCGTGGCTGCGGTTGATGCTTTGTATGAAAGCCTAATAGACGAAAAGCAAGGCGCACCACAAGCTGTAGAAAACTTGTTTGACAAGGCACGCTTAAAGGCGTTTTGCATTCAGCATAAAATTGAAGTTGCATCATGTGTGGCAGGTAAGCTGCGAGTGGAACCAATTTTGCTTGAACGGGAAGCAACAGCGAAACTTCGCAAACAAAAAGGGCGTTATCTGCCAGATAAAAAGAAAATTCTTATCCCAATAAAAAACCTTGATGCACAACCTGACACAAGCATGTTTCAAGTTGTGTACGAGTTTTTAAGTGCACTGTTACAATAAACGCAAAAGTTAACAAGTGAAAGGCTATAAAACAATATGTTTAAGCAAGCAATAATTGCCCCGTCAATTTTGTCGGCAGACTTCATGAACATGCAGCGTGCAATTGAGCAACTTAAAAGCGCAGGTGCTAAGTACATTCACGTTGATGTTATGGATGGCCATTTTGTGCCGAACTTAACCATGGGCGTTGCGTTTACAAAGCAGCTTCGCAAAATTACAAACCTCACACTTGACGTGCACTTAATGGTTTCAAACCCGCTTGAGCAGCTTGATTGGTTTTTGGACGCTGGTGCAGACATTTTAACCGTGCATTCAGAAGTGTTGGATGAAGCGGGCATGAAAAACGCCGCAAACCGCATCCACGAAGCAGGTGCAAAAGCATGCGTTGCTATTAAGCCTAAAACGAACGTGGATGTTGTTAAGCCCGTGATACCCAGCCTTGACATGGTGCTTGTTATGAGCGTGGAACCTGGGTTTTCAGGGCAGTCATACATCGCAGGCAGCGAGCAAAAAGTGGCAGAAATTGTGCGCATGGCAAAGGCGGCAGGCACAAGCCCGCTTTTGGAAGTGGACGGCGGCATAAATGCAAAAACTGCCAAACTTGTTGCTGCGGCAGGGGCTGATGTTTTGGTGTGCGGCAATGCTGTTTGCGCTGCCAAAAGCCCTGAGGCTGCCATAGCAGAAATTACTAGTGCTGCAAATGCTGCAGCTGCGCTTGCAACAAATCCCGTAAAGGGGGCATAACATGATTCCCACCGTACCAAAAAATTATGTTTACTTGGACTACGCAGCAACTGCGCCTTTGTGCGAAGAGGCAGCAAGTGCTATGAAGCCCTACTTTTCGTGTGGCAGCGAAAACATTGCATACGGCGCAAACGCTAACAGCTTGCATGTTGCAGGGCGTGCTGCGTTTTCAGCACTTGAGCACGCTCGCAAAAGCATTGCAGGAGCACTTGGCGCAAGCCGCCCTAGCGAAATTGTGCTCACTAGCGGGGCAACAGAAGCCAATAATGCAGCGTTGTTTGGTCTTGCAAATGCTCAGGTGGCAAAGCGCAAACACGCAGGCAGTGGCAACTTTGTGCCGCACGTTATTGTGTCCGCCATTGAACACGACTCTGTGCTTGCGCCTGCAAAGCGCTTGCATCAACTTGGCTTTGAAGTTACAAAGCTTGCACCCACACGCGCGGGCTTCATAACACCAGAGGCACTTAAAGCTGCAATCACCAAAGACACAGTGCTGGTTAGCGTTATGGCAGCAAACAGCGAAATTGGCAGCTTGCAGCCTGTTCGTGAACTTTGCGAAATTGCACACGAAGCAGGAGCTTTGTTTCATACTGATGCCACGCAAGCACTTGGCAAAGTTCCTGTTAACTTCAGCGACTGGGGTTGTGATGCTGCGTCGTTTAGCGCGCATAAAATTGCAGGTCCTAAGGGCGTTGGTGCGCTGTATTTGAAAAGCCGTGTGCCATTTGATGCGCTTTTGCTGGGCGGTGGGCAAGAAGCTGGCTTGCGCTCGGGCACACAAAACGTTGCTGGTGCAGTTGGCTTTGCAGCAGCCCTTGAAGTGGCTGTTAACACGCAAGCAGCCGAGCAAAAGCGCTTGGCGCAATTGCGTGACAGGTTGTACACACAGCTTTGCACGCACAAAAACATAAAGCCCACTGTTAATGTTTGCACTGGCAGTACGCAGTATTTGCCAAACATAGTTAACGTTTTGGTATCAAACCTTGAAAGCGAAACTCTAATTTTGCGCTACGATATGCGTGGTTTTGGGGTGTCTGGCGGCTCTGCGTGTTCGTCGCACTCGCTTGAGCCATCGCACGTGTTGCGTGCGCTTGGCATAAGCGCCGATGCAGCACAGGGCGCACTTCGCATTTCACTTGGCCGCTTTACATGTGCTGAAGAAATTGATGCGTTTATTGATGTGACTGATGAGGTTTTAGACTGGGGTAGGGGAACTACCCAAAATAGTTAACCCCGCCTTCAAACAGTGGCATA
>CAYVDR010000003.1:0-7528 GCA_964450625.1 uncultured Senegalimassilia sp. | reverse complement strand
ACTGGGGTAGGGGAACTACCCAAAATAGTTAACCCCGCCTTCAAACAGTGGCATAAATGTGTTGCCAGTAATGTTTTTGTAAAGGTTAGCCCCACGCCGCTCAGCATGCCCCATTTTGCCTAAGATGCGCCCGTCTGTGCTGGTAATGCCTTCAATTGCAAGCACAGATTCGCTGGGGTTCACTTCCCAGGTCATGCTGGGTTTACCTTGTGCATCAACATATTGCGTTGCAACTTGGCCGTTTTCAACCAGGTTGTTTAACACACTATCGCTTGCAACAAAACGCCCTTCGCCATTGCTTACGGGCATTGTGTAGACACTGCCCACTTTGCATTCAGCAAGCCAGGGGCTTAAGTTGCTTGCAATGCGCGTGTTTACCATGGTGCTTTGGTGGTGCCCTGCTGTGTTAAACGTAAGCGTTGGGTATGAGATATCTGTTTTGCGAATGTCGCCGTATGGCAAAAGCCCAAGCTTTACAAGCGCCTGAAAACCGTTGCAAATGCCAAGCATTAAACCCTTTCGCACAAACAGTAACTGGCGCACAGCTTCTGTAATTTTAGGTGAGCGGAAAGCTGCAACAATAAGCTTTGCCGAGCCTTCAGGCTCATCGCCGCCTGAAAAACCACCTGGCAGCATTATTATTTCGCTGTTGTTTATTGCGCTTGCTAGCGCGTCAATGCTTTGTGCAACTGCCACGGGCGTTAGGTTGTTGAAAACCAGTGTGTTTGTTTTTGCACCTGCCGTTTCAAAAGCGCGTTGTGTGTCGTATTCGCAGTTAGTGCCAGGAAACACGGGGATTATAACGCGTGGGTGCGCAATGCGCCCTGCATGTTTTGGTGGCGTGTGATTTGTTGAGGTAATAAGTTTTGGTGCTACATTACTGTTGTTGTTTGCGCTAGTTGAATTTGTGTTGCCAAACACACCGTTAAGCACGCCTTCCCATTTTTGCTGCAGGGGCGCTAAATCAAGCGCGTTGCCAGCACAAACAAGCTTGTATTCAACAGTTGTTTTGCCAATTTCGTAAACGTCCACGTTTTGCGTGGCGCTTGGAAGTTCTGAGCCTTCTTCAAGCTCCAAAATAAAGCTGCCATATGCTGGCCAGAACAGCTCGTCTACCGCGACATCTTCAAGGCTAATGCCAATTTGATTGCCAACGCACATCTTAAACAGCGCCTCTGCTGCGCAACCGAACCCAAGTGTTGATGCTGCTTTCACGCAGCCTGTGGCTATTAGCTCTTGCACAACATCAAGCGCTGCAACCAAGCAACTTGCGCTTGGCACAAGCCCTTCCTCGTCGTAAAAGCGCGGGGACACCCAAACAACCCTGCTGCCTGCGGCTTTAAACTCGGGGGATATAATGTTGTTCACGTTGCCAATTGCTGTTGCAAATGAAATTAGCGTTGGTGGCACATCCAAGTCCTCGAAAGTGCCAGACATTGAATCTTTGCCTCCAATAGCGCCAACGCCTAAATCGAGCTGCGCCATAAGCGCACCCAAAAGCGCTGAGACAGGCTTGCCCCAGCGGGCTTCATTACTGCCAAGCTTTTCAAAGTATTCCTGAAACGAAAGGTAAGCAGCTTTGTAGTTAAACCCAGTTGCAACAAGGCGTGAGACGCTTTCAACAACTGCAAGGTATGCGCCTGCATACTGGTCTTTTTCCATAATGTATGGGTTTGCACCAAACGCAAGCCCCGAGCATGTGGAAGTGTCACCACCCTGCACAGGCAGCTTTGAAACCATTGCCTGAATTGGGCTAAGCTGCGTTTTGCCGCCAAGCGGCGCAAGTACGCTGGCTGCACCTATAGTGGAATCAAAGCGCGCGTTAATGTTTTTGTTCGAGCACACATTTAAGTTCGTCAGCATTTGTTCCATACGCCCCTCAAATGTGCTGCCTTGCCACAAGTTTTCATAAGTTTCAGCAGTGCTAACGTGCGCGCGCTGAAATTTAGGAGCACCATTGCTTTCCAAGAACTCGCGCGAAACATTTACAATTTCTTGCGCATTCCAGTGCATTTTTACTCGACTTGTATGCGTGACGTTTGCAATTACAGTGGCTTCAAGGTTTTCTTCATTGGCATATTTTATAAATTCATCAACATGCTTTGCTGCCACAACGCAAGCCATGCGCTCTTGCGATTCCGACATTGCAAGTTCAGTGCCGTCAAGCCCTTCATATTTTTTTGTTACAGCGTTTAAGTTAATGTCCAGCCCGTCAGCAATTTCACCAAGGGCAACGCTAACGCCACCAGCACCAAAATCGTTGCAGCGCTTTATTAGCCTGCAGGCACATTCGCGGCGAAACAGCCGTTGCAGTTTGCGCTCAACCGGTGCGTTGCCTTTTTGCACCTCCGAGCCGCACGTGTTTATGCTGCTTTCGCTGTGCGCTTTTGAACTGCCTGTAGCGCCACCTATGCCATCGCGGCCAGTTCTGCCACCAAGCAGCACAACAACATCAGTTTCACATGGTGTTTCGCGCTTTACATGGCTTGCAGGTGCCGCGCCCACAACAGCGCCAACTTCCATGTGTTTTGCAGCATAGCCTGGGTGGTATAGCTCAGTCACCTTGCCAGTTGCAATGCCAATTTGGTTTCCATAGCTTGAATAACCTGCAACTGCACCGCTAACAATTTTGCGTTGTGGCAACTTGCCCTGCAATGTGTCTTCAACTGCTTGGCGTGGGTCGGCGCTGCCGCTTACGCGCATTGCCTGGTATACATATGCACGCCCAGAAAGCGGGTCGCGAATGGCGCCGCCCAAACAGGTTGCAGCGCCACCAAAAGGCTCAATTTCTGTTGGGTGGTTGTGCGTTTCGTTTTTGAACAGATACAACCAGTCTTGCATTTGCCCATCAACGTCCACTTTGCATTTAACTGTGCAGGCGTTAATTTCTTCCGATTCATCCAAACCGCGTAAATTGCCTTTGTGCTTAAGGTATTTTGCACCAATGCAGCCCATGTCCATAAGGCTTATTGGTTTGTTGCTGCGCCCAAGTTCACGGCGCACGTCAAGGTATTTTTCGTACGCGTCAGCCACGCGCACGTCATCAATTTGAGTAATGTCAAGCTGCGTGTTGAACGTTGTATGACGGCAGTGATCCGACCAGTATGTGTCTAGCATGCGAATTTCAGTAATTGTGGGCTGCCTGCCCTCACGTGCAAAGTATTTTTGTGCAAGCGTTAGGTCGGCAACATCACAAGCAAGACCAAGTTCAATAATTAAACCCTGCAGCTGCACTTCGCTTAAATTGGTGAAACCATCAAGCACTTTAACGCTAGCAGGAGCCGGCTGCGTTTCAGTTAAGCTCTCGCGCGCCTCTAGTGTAACTTCACAAGCCTCAACTGGGTTTATGACATAGCCCTTTATTGCGTCAAGTGCGCTTTTGGAAACTTCGCCCTCAAGCACATACACCTTTGTGTAGCTAACAGTTGGGCGCGCTTGTTGGCTTATAAGCTGTATGCATTCTGCAGCCGATTCGGCGCGCTGGTCAAACTGCCCTGGTAAGGCGCGCACTGCAAAAACTTGTGTGTTGCTGCTTGTATGTGCGGGCAGCTGTTCATAAACATTGTCTTGCTGAGGCTCGCTAAAAACGCAAGGGATGCATTGCTTGAAAAGGGTTTCGCTAATGCCTTCAACATCGTACATGTTTATAATGCGAAGGCTCACATTATTCTGCAATGCATGAGGCATTACAGTTTTTAGTTCGGTTAAAAGTTGTTCTGCCTCAACGTTAAAGCCAGGTTTTTTTTCAACAAATACGCGCAATACCACCTGCACACACCCCTTTTACATCATGTTTATGCTAAGAGTTCTCATCTTTTTTTGCTTTGGACTTTTTCTTCCCCGATGCCATGTCAGCAGCGTATTGCTTTCTAATTTTGCGGCATTTTGCAAAGTCAATGTAAAGCGCCACAATTATGCAAACGTAAGCTAGAACAAGCGTTACATACACCACCTCTTGCTGAAAGCCAAACGATTGCCCCATAAAGCTTAGCGCTGTAAGCGCAATGGCTGCAATTAGAAAGCCCCACCAAATTTTACGAAAGCGTTTGTATTCAGGCGTTGGTGGGCTGTAGATCTGGCGCTCCTGCTCGCGTGCTTTTTCGCGCGATGCTTTTTTGTCAGCCTTTTTTTGCTCTTTTGTTTTGCCTGATGCTTGAATGTGCACCGATTCCGCTGCCTTTGCTTTAGGCTTAGCACTTGCAGCGCTTTTGCGCGTTGTGCCCTTGCGCCCCTCTTGCTGGTAGCGGTCATTTAGTGGGTTTCTTGAAGACATTAATTTACCTTTCTAACTTTATTGCTTTTACCTGATGCTCATTAAAACGCGTGAATTTTTACGCACAACGCGAATAATTAAAACGCAAACTTTTGCCCTGTAATTTTCTCATAAGCCGAAATGTATTTCTTGCTTGTTTGCTCAATTACATGTTTGGGCAATTGCGTTGGCATTTTGCCAGCTTCTTTGTTGCTTTTTAGCCAGTCTCGCACAAATTGTTTATCAAAGCTTGGCTGCGCGCTGCCAGCCTTGTATGCACGTGCATCCCAAAAGCGGCTGCTGTCCGGCGTTAATGCTTCGTCTGCTAAAACAATTTCACCGTTAACTTTGCCAAACTCAAATTTTGTGTCTGCAATAATAATTCCGTTTTTAAGCGCGTGTTCATGCGCGCATTCATACGCACGAATGGACAGGTCGCGAAGTGCGTTTGCACTGTCGCTGCCAATGATTTTTGCACATGCACTAAAGCTAATGTTTTCATCATGCCCGCCAACTTCCGCTTTTGTTGATGGGGTGAAAATGGGGTTTTCAAACTTAGACGATTCTTGCAAACCGCTTTTAAGTTTAATGCCACAAACGCTGTCACTTTCAACATATTGCTTGTACGCACTGCCCGAAAGGTAGCCGCGAACAATGCATTCAACAGGAAACATTTCAGCTTTGTTTACAATCATGAACCTGCCGTTTAGGTATTCTTTGTATGGTTTAAAAGCACTTGGCAGCTCGTCAGTGCTGGCACTTACAACATGGTTTTTGCAAATGCTTGAAAGCTGCTTAAACCAAAAAAGCGACAGTTGGTTTAAAACAATGCCTTTGGCGGGAATTTCACTTTCTAAAACGCTGTCAAACGCAGAAATTCTATCGGTTGTTACAAGCAGCAAATGTTTACCTAAATCGTAAATGTCGCGAACTTTGCCGCTGTATGCTGGCGTTATGTTGATGTTTGCCATGTATGACCCCCTATTTGAAAAAAATTGTGTTAAGAAAGCACTTTCTATTTAGAGTAACTGAAAGTTTTGCACAATAGCGCCACGCACTAAAACAACATGCCTTAAGCATTCATTGACATGACTATTGCTGTTGTTGTGTTTCAAAATTTAAAGCATTTGCCTTGTCTAAAATGAAATGGGCAAGGTCTAGTTTACTCATTTCTGCAAGTTCCTTAACGCCTGCTGCATCAATAAATGTGGCTTTAACGTTGTCTTGTCCGAATGTTTTGCCCGTGCCAACCTGATTAGCAACAATAAGGTTGGCATTTTTTGCTACAAGTTTCTTTTGCGCATTAGCAACTACATTATTTGTTTCAGCTGCAAAACCAACAACTATTTGTTTTGTTTTCTTTGCTGCAAGTGTTGCTAGAATGTCTGTATTTTCTACAAGTTCTAATTTTGATAAATCAGCGCCAGCATGCTTTTTAATTTTAGTACTGCTTGGGTGTTTTGGCCGCATGTCTGCAACAGCTGCTGTAAAAATTGCTATGTCAGCTGACGCAAATGCTATGTTTGCTGCGTTTAGCATTTCAGCAGCTGTTTGCACTTTAATAATGTTAACGCCATCAGGCGGTTTAAGGTTTACAGGCCCTGAGATTAGCGTGACATTTGCACCTCGTGTGGCTGCCGCTGTTGCAAGGGCATAGCCCATTTTGCCGCTAGAGCGGTTTGTTAAATAGCGCACAGGGTCAATTGGCTCTTGGGTGGGACCTGCTGTTATAAGCACATTTTTGCCTTGCAAATTTTGATGATGCGCTTGCTCGTTGTTGGCATGCATAGAAGTGTTCCGCAAATTATTGGGCACGTTCAAAATTTCAAGTGTTTTGCTAACTATGCTGTTCATGCTTGCAAGCCGGCCTTTACCAGTGGCGCCGCAAGCTAAGTAACCGCTTTCTGGTTCAATAAACGAAACGCCGCGTGCCTTAAGCCGCGTGATGTTTTCTTGCGTTGCACATGCTTTATACATGTTAGCGTTCATGGCTGGTGCAATAATAAGTGGGGCAGTGCAAGCAAGTGCTGTTGTTGTTAAAAGGTCATCGGCAATGCCGCAAGCAACTTTTGCTATAACATTTGCTGTACAAGGCGCAATTAAAAACGCATCGGCTTCTTCCGCAAGTGAAATGTGGTGAATTGGCTCTTCTGGTGAAGCAAACAAACTTACTGCAACGCTTTCGTGTGTAAGCGCGCGAAATGTTGCCGTGCCAACAAATTCCGTTGCATGTTTTGTCATTACAACCTTAACGCGCACGCCAGCTTTTTGCAGCGCGCGCACAATTTCGCAAGCTTTATACGCTGCAATACAGCCGCTTACCCCTAATAGAACCGTTTTTTGCTTATTGTTTGCTTCAGCCATGTTTTAAAACTTGCTCCTAAGTTTAATTTGGTTGCTATGCATCGCCCAAACCACTTAACCCTGCGTGAAGTAGCCCTTGTTTGCTGATGTGTCAATGCGCGCATATGTTTTGTCTATGTAGCTTGAATTGTACGTTGTACCAACGGCGCCAGTAATTGCATTGCACCCCGAGAACATCTGGGTACTTTCCGTTACAGCTGTTGTGACAAAATTCGGCGTAACCTTTATAGTTTTTAAATTGGTGCAGTTAATAAACATCCACTTCATGTTTGTTACTTTGCTGGTATTAAAACTAGTCAAATCAATGGAAGTAAGGTTTTTGCAGCCATAGAAAAAGCCGTACATTGTTGTTACCTTTGAAGTGTCAAAACTTGAAACATCTACGCTGGTTGCAGAATAGCAGTTGAAAATCATCCCATACATATCTGTTACTTTAGACGTGTTAAAGTTTCTTAAATTAAATTCTTTTACACTATTGCAATTAGCAAACATGTAATACATCGATGTAACGTTGCTGGTATCGAAAGAAGATACATCAATAGATTTCAATTTCTGAACTGTGTTAAACATAGAAGACATTGTTGTTACTTTGCTTGTGTTGAAATTACTTATGTTAACTGTTTCAAGCAAATTGTTAGAACTAAACATCGAAGACATGTCAGTTACATTTGAAGTGTTTAAATTCGAGCAGTCAATGGTTTTAAGGTAGCTGCTTAAGTTAAGTGCGTCAGTGGATCCATAAAACATTTGACTACAATTAGCAGGTGCAAAAATTTCGGCGGTTGTGGTTGCGGGTTTGCCTTCGTCTGTCATAGGTGCAATGCTTACGGTTGTGCCGTCGGTTGACTGGAACACACCAATTTTGCCAGAAGCGCTGTCAACTTGGATGCCCGCTGCGCATTGGTTTACATA
>CAYVDR010000002.1:14497-27798 GCA_964450625.1 uncultured Senegalimassilia sp. | reverse complement strand
AAGAAAAGCACATCCACAAAAAGGGTTCTTCATTATTTTTGGAAAGCCACACGCGCACACCTTGGTCTGTTTATTCTATTAATACTGTCTAGCTGGGGGTTTTCTGCACTTCTAACTTACGGCAACCCCTATGTTATGAGCCTTATAGTTAACAAAGTAAGCCAAGAAAGCATAGCAAGCACTGAAGTTTTTAACGTGTTTGGCCCGTACATTATTGCACTCATTTTAGTCAACGTTGTGGGTCAGGCGTGCAGCAAAGTGCAGGACTACGCTGTTTGGAAGCTTCAAATTTCAGTTAACTATGACTTGGCAAAAATGTGTTTTGATGCACTTTCAAACCAATCCATGACATTTCACACAAACAGGTTTGGTGGTGCGCTTGTTTCACAAACGTCCAAATTTTTAAGCGCCTACAACCTTTTAATTGACACACTCACATTTCCGTTTCTTTCAATTTCAGTTTCCCTTGTAGCCATTTGCACAATACTAGCAAGCCAAGTGCCTGTGTATGTGTTAATTCTTATGGTGCTGTTGTTTGGATATGGGTTTGTGTCGTACAGGATGTACAAACGCATTCTTCACTTAAACGAAGAGGCTTCCAATGCTCAGAACTCACTTTCAGGTGAGCTGTCCGATGCTGTAACGAACATATTGTCTGTAAAGACATGCGGCAAGGAAGATTTTGAGCGCAAGCTTTTTGACAAAGCCAACAAAGATGTGCTTGCTCGCGATTCCAAACGCATGGGGGCAAGCATGCTTCGCGGCGCCACAACAGCAGCAATTGCGGTTGTTATTATGAGCGTTGTAACAGTATTTATTACTGGCGGCAATGCTTGGTTTGGCATTAGCCCAGGCTGCTTAATTTTGATGTTTACATACACATACACAGTTACAAACCAGTTCAACTTTATAAACAGCGGGCTTCAACGCTTTAACAGGGCATTTGGCGATGCAAGCGCCATGGCAAGTGTACTAGACGAGCCTCGCCTTGTGCCAGATGAGCCAAATGCGCCCGATTTAGTTGTGAAAGAAGGCGCAATTGACATTGACAACATTTCGTTTAGCTACCTTGATGGCGGGGTTGAAACTAAGGTTTTTGAAAACTTCTGTTTAAACATTAAACCTGGTGAACGCATTGGTCTTGTTGGGGTAAGCGGTTCAGGCAAAACAACGCTTACAAAGCTTATTTTACGTTTGGCAGATATTCAGCAGGGTACAATCAATATAGATGGGCAAGACATTACAAAAGTAAACCAGCAAAGCCTTCGCAAAAATGTAGCGTATGTGCCACAAGAGTCGCTTTTGTTTCACCGTACAATTGCTGAAAACATCGCATATGGCAAGCAAGATGCAACAGATGAAGAAATTAAACAGGCTGCAAAGGCCGCCAATGCGCTTGACTTCATCATGCAGCTGCCAGAAGGCTTTCAAACCATCACTGGCGAGCGGGGCATTAAACTTTCAGGCGGTCAGCGCCAGCGCATAGTTATAGCACGTGCAATTCTTTCCAACTGCCCCATTCTAATTTTAGATGAAGCAACTTCAGCGCTTGATTCTGAAAGTGAAGCAGCTGTGCAAGACGCACTTCAAACGCTCATGAAAAACCGCACATCAATTGTTGTTGCTCACAGGCTCTCTACCGTGTCTTCGCTAGATAGAATTGTTGTGCTGCGCGACGGCAAAATTGTTGAGCAAGGAAGCCACACAGGCCTTGTAGCAAAAGGCGGCGATTATGCAAGCCTTTGGGAGAGGCAAACTGAATAGTTGCAGAGAAACTTTAACCTTCAGGTACTAAAAACAGGGTGCACGCCGTAAGCTAAACCCCGTAAAACTCCTGCTTTAAAGGGCGGTTTATAAGTTGGTTTATTGCGCTTTCAACATTTGCACCACCCCACACAACATCGCGCACAACGCTTGTTATAGGAAGCTCAACGTCATGTTTGCTCGCAAGCACTTGAAGTGTTTTGCAAGCATTTGCGCCTTCAACAACCATGTGTGTGCGCTTGCAATAGGCATCTAGCGTGCCACCTGCTGCAAGCTCTTCGCCAAATGTACGGTTTCTAGAATGAGGGGACGTGCACGTGGCAATTAAGTCGCCTGTGCCAGCAAGCCCCATGCAAGTAAGCGCCTGGCCACCGCACTTAACAACAAGCCTGCTCATTTCAGCTAAACCGCGCGTCATTAATAGTGCTTGGGCGTTGTCGCCAAGTTTTAAGCCAGCGGCAATGCCAACAGCAATTGCTATAACGTTTTTGAAAGCTGCACAAATTTCAACGCCTGCAACATCACTGCTGGTGTATGCCCTAAAGTTAGCTGTTGCAAACAAATCGCGAAAAAACAACGCGGTGTTGTTATCGCTTGAAGCAATAACGGTGCCCGCATACATTGCGCGCACAACCTCTTCTGCATGGTTTGGCCCTGAAAGCACTGCTAGACGTTCTGCGCTGCCAAGGCAGCTTTCAAAAATTTGCGTTGGCAACAAACCTGTTTTACCCTCAACACCCTTAGAGCAAATTATTATTGGAGCGTTAGCATCAACAATGCCTGCAAGCGCATTTGCAGTGCTGCGCAAAATGCTTGAAGGCACAACAACCACAATTGCACAAGCCTGTTTGCATGCAAACTCAAGCGATGTTGTTGCAGTGATGTTTTTAGAAAGCGCAACATCGCACAAATAGCGAGGGTTTTTATGCTGCTCATTTATGCCGCTGACAACGCTTTGCTTGCGAGCTTGCATGCACACGCTGTGGTTATTGCTTGCAAGCACCTGCGCAAGTGCACTGCCCCACGACCCAGCGCCAATAACTGCAACTTTCATTTACTTTGCCCCCTCATGTTTGGCATGCTTTGATGAGCCTATTTTACGCTCATTGCCAGCGCGCAAACGTGCCATGTTTGAGCGGTGAGCCCACAGCACAAAGCAAGCGCCAGCGGATACAAAAAACCATGCAAGCGGTGAAAAACTTGTATACAAAAAATAGTAAGCTGCAATAAAAGGGCACGCAGCAGCTGAAGCAATAGAGCCAACAGAAACATACTTGGTAACAAGCACTAGCAAAGCAAAAATTGCAAGCTCTAGCGCCGCGCCCCAAACGCCAAACACAACGAACAAGCAGCCAATTGCAACAGCAATGCCTTTGCCGCCGCGAAACTTAAGCCAGGGGCTAAAAATGTGACCAAGCACACAGCCATAAAATGAAATGCCAAGCATAACGTTTGTGAAATTTACACCGTTAAATGCACTTGAACTAAAAAGGGTGCAACAAACAGCAAAAGCAATGGCACCGCTTAAAATGCCTTTCGCAAAGTCAAGCAAAAAAACTGCAATACCGCCTGCTTTGCCCATTGAGCGCATGGCATTTGTGGTGCCAATGTTGCCACTGCCGCATTTGCGAATGTCAATGCCATAAAAAACTTTAGAGATTATTAACCCCCAAGGAATTGAGCCAAGCAAAAATGTAGCTACAAAAACTGCTAAGCAAACAAAAACATATAACACAGGGTTTGACAAAAGAAACGCTTGCATAAATTTAATCCTTTTTCTTAAACTTAAAGTTAACAGGCGTTCCTTGCAAATTGAATTCTTTGCGAAGGCGGTTTTCTAAAAAGCGCTCATAATTTGTGGTAACAACATCGGGGCGGTTTACAAAAAACGTGAACTGCGGCGGACAAGTGCCTGTTTGAGTAACATATTTCATGCGAAGCACAACCTTAGCCTTAGAAACGGTGTGCCCGCTTTCGCGAATGTTAGTAAGCCAAGCATTAAGCTTGTTCGTGGGAATTTTTTTACAATAATTTTCATAAGCAGAATTTATTAAATCCCAAATTTTTACAACGCTTTTGCCAGTAAGCGCAACGGTTGCAAGCACTTGAGCGTAAGACACAAATGTCATTCTGTCGGCTATTAAACTTCTAACTTTAGCTTTTTCGTCTGGACCTTTAACTAAATCCCACTTGTTTAAAACTATTATAAGCGCGCATTGCCTCTCGGCCGCAAAACCTGCAATGCGCTGGTCTTGGTCGGTAAGACCAATTGAGCCGTCAATGACAAGAATTGCCACTTGCGCACGCTCAATTGCACGCATAGCACGAACGAAACTGTAGTACTCAACGCTTTTGTCTATTTTGCTTTTATGGCGCAAGCCCGCTGTGTCAACAATTGTGTACGTTTTGCCACCGTGTTGAACAACCGTGTCAATTGCATCGCGCGTTGTGCCAGCAACGTCTGAAACAATGGAGCGCGTGTTGTTTGTAAGGCAGTTTGTAAGCGATGATTTACCAGCATTTGGCCTGCCGATAATTGCAACGTTAATGTTATTTTCGCTTTGTGTTTGCGCAGGCGCATCAATGCTTTTTAACTTTTGCACAACAGCATCTAGCAAATCGCCCGTGCCATGGCCGTGTGCTGAAGATATGGGCCAAGGCTGGCCTAGCCCCAAACTCATGAAATCCCAAAGGGCACTTTCATCTTGTGGGTTGTCAACTTTGTTCACTGCCAAAAATGTTGGCTTCTTCTGGCGTTTCAACAAGCGAGCAACTTCTTCATCGTCGGCACTTACACCACACGTTGCATCAACCAAAAAAACCACGACATCGGCTTCACTTACACCTGCAATTGCTTGCGCGCGAATTGAAGCCTGAAACTCATCATCGTCAGCCATTTCAATGCCACCTGTGTCCACAAGCCTAAACGCCACTCCTGCCCACTCAGCTGTGTGGTAAGACCTGTCACGAGTAACACCGCGCATGTGGTGCACAATTGCACTTTTAGCTCCAACTACACGGTTTACAAATGTAGATTTGCCAACATTTGGCCTGCCAACAACGGCAACTAGTGGCAATGTCATGATGCATCCTAACTGTTTTATGTGTCAATTATTGTTCAGAAAATTTCTTGATGCAAAGGATACCATGCAAACCTTCGCGCTTACTTGGTTTTGCACAACATCTAGTTTTAAGCCAATGAAGCGTGCGATATTAAGCAAAAAGCTTACATACTATTGCTGCTTTAGAGCACTAACAACCTCTTGAATTTGCGCATCAGGCGTGCTTGCCCCTGCCGTAACGCCAACGGTGTTAAAACCCTCAAACTGTGCATGCCTAAGCTCAGCAGCTGTTTCAATGTGAATAACACGCTTGCATGTGCTAGCGCAAATTTCTGCCAAGTGGGTTGTGTTCGCTGAATTTTTGCCACCGATAACAACCATTACATCAACTTTTTTAGCAAGTTCAAGCGCTGCTTGTTGGCGCTTTTTTGTGGCAGAGCAAATGGTGTTTTTAACATGTGGCGTTATGCCACGCGCCTCTATTGCGCCCACAACGTTTTCAAGTGCTGCTTGCGTTTGAGTTGTTTGCACAACAACGCCAACCTGAACAGGCAACTCACTTGGCAACTCGCTTGCATTTGCGGCAACATAAACGCTTGCATTAGATTGCTTTGCACACGCGACAATGCCTTCAACCTCGGGATGCCCGGCCTCACCTACCACAACAACGCAGCCGCACATCTCACCTAAGCTAGCAGCTGCTTTTTGCGCGCGTGCAACATGCGGGCACGTTGCATCAACAACTTTAAGCCCGCTAGCTTCAAGACTTGCGCGAACAGCAGGCGTAACGCCATGACTGCGAATTACAACAGTTCCCTTTTTTGCCGCCTTAAGCGAGCTAACAGCAAAAACGCCATTTGCTTCAAGCTTGCTTACAACTTGTGGGTTGTGAATTAAAGGACCTAGCGTATACGTTGGCTCATTGCTTTTGCTTGCTTTATAAGCCAAGTCAAGCGCACGCAAAACGCCATAGCAAGCACCAGCGTTTTCGGCTACTAAAACCCTCATTGCTGCCCCTGAATGTGTGCTTTATCGTTTGAAGTTTCACTAGCTTGTTTACTTGCATTGTGCGCACTGCTTGGCCTGCAGATGTTTATTGCTTCTGCAACTTCATGCACCTGAATTGGGTGCTGCTCAAACGTTTGCGTGTAATCTGTTGACGTTGGAAACAAAGCCTTCATGTCAACCTTGTCAGGTGCGCAATTTTGAACAAGCGCAAAACACTCACGCATGGCAAACCATGTGCAAGCTTCCAAACGCTGCGCTTTAGGCAAAAAATCGAAGTCAGACACACAAACTGGCTTGCCATATTCAATTGTGACTTTTGGGAAGCGCAAAAACTTGCCCTTCTGTTTAATTTTTTCGGCATTGCGCACGCACATAGGCAAAATTGGCGCATTGCCCATTTTTGCAATAAACGCAGCACCTGCGTGAATTTCAGGTTGCTTGCTTCCTTTTCCGCGGCGTGTGCCCTCGGGCATAATGCCAACAAGCTGGTTTGTTTTAAGCATTTTAGCAGCACGTTTAATGGCAAGCCTGTCGGCAGAATTTCGCTTTATTGGAAACGCACCAACACGCGACAAAATTTGCCCAGCAAGCCCGCCTGCATTCGTAAACAAATTGTCACGCCCCATCAAACGCACAAACTGCCTTGGGCGCGCAGCAAGGTAAGTAAACACAACATCTAAAAACGACGTGTGGTTTGACACCACAACAGCACCGCATTTGTTTTTAAACGCTCTCAGGTTTTCACGACCGTCCACCCTGTAGCGAAACGCAATTTTAAACACAAACCCAACCAGCACATATACAAAATTTGCAAACCAATGTGGAATTTGCTTTAAATTGGAATTGCCGCCTAAGGCTCGGTCCCACATTTCGCTATTTTTAAGAAACAATGCCATTTAAATTAAGCCTCGCTCCTTCATAAGCGAGCAAATTCTGCCCACAATTTGTCCAATTGACCTGCCCGTTGAATCAATTTGCACTGCATCGCGCGCGGGCTTTAGCGGGTTTGTGGCACGGCCTGAATCAATTTTGTCGCGCGCCTCAATGCTTTTTTTAACCTCGCCAACGTTTGTTGAACCAATGCCAGTGCGTTCATTTTGTGCAACGCGACGCCTTGCACGCTCAGCAGCGGAAGCACAAAGGTAAATTTTTAAGCTAGCATCAGGAAAAACCGCAGTTCCAATGTCGCGACCTTCCACAACAAAATTGCTGCTTTGTGCAAGCTTGCGTTGCTTTGCAATTAGGGCCTTGCGAACTTGAGGTATTGCAGCAACTGGGCTTACAGCACCATCAACTGCCTGCGTGCGAATGGCTTTTGTAACGTCAACGCCATCTAGCTTAACGCCAATTGGGCGCGGGTTGCCTTCTTCGTACACAAATTCAATTTGGCTTACTACAGCAAGCCTTCCAATAGCAGCAGAATTATCAAGCGAAATGCCCTGTGCGAGCGCAAGCCAAGCAATTGCGCGATACATTGCCCCTGTATCAAGGCACGAAAACCCCAAATTGCGTGCTACAGCCCTAGAGACACTTGATTTGCCTGCACCAGCTGGCCCATCAATTGCAATTATCATTTAAAAAGCCTTGTGAATGTGTCAATAAATGTTGGGAAGCTAACGCTTATAGATGAGAAATCTTTCACGTTAACAGAAGTGTTTCCAATTAAACCTAAAAGCCCCCAAGTCATTGCCAGGCGGTGGTCACCATGTGAATCAAATGTTATGCCACTTGGAACTTGCAGGTTAGGGCAACCCTCCACAAATAAGTCATCGCCATGGCACCATGCCTCAATGTCTAACTTGTGCAAGCCCTCCATAATGGCTTCAATGCGGTTGCATTCCTTAAAGCGAAGCTCCGTTACTTTACGAAACACAGTAACACCATGCGCAAATGCAGCGCAAAGTGCAAGCAGAGGAATTTCATCGATTATGGTTACAATTTTATCGGCTGGAATTTCACAGCCGCGCAGCGTTGGTGTGTAGCAAGCTTGTACCATACCAACAGGCTCTTTACCTGCGCTTGTTGTGCGAGATACCGAAATGTCAGCGCCCATGCGCTCAAGCGTGCGAGTAAACCCAATGCGCGCAGTGTTTAAGCTAACGTCTTCAATTTGAACAGCACTACCCCGCTTCAAAATTGCTGCTGCTGCAATGTATGCGGCCGACGATGGGTCGCCTGGCACTGAAATTTCGCAAGCTTTTAGTTCGGCAGGACCTGTGACCGATGCCGTGCGAGCAGCTGCTGTAGTGTTAACGCCAAACTGTGGCAACATAAGTTCTGTGTGGTTGCGACTTTCTGCCGGCTCGTTTACGGTTGTTGTGCCGTTTGCATAAATGCCAGCAAGCAAGACTGCTGTTTTTAGCTGGGCTGATGGTGCTGGCGTTTCGTATTCAATAGCATCAAGCTTGCCGCCATGCACAGTTATTGGAAGCGTTTCTTTGCCGCTTGGGCTAAACTGCGCACCCATTTTCATTAGAGGGGCTGTGATTCTGCGCATTGGGCGCGCTTGAAGTGAAGCATCGCCCGTAAGTTCAACTTCAATGTTCCAAGGTGACAAAACGCCAAGCAACAAACGAGCAGTTGTGCCAGAATTGCCACAATCGATTGGCCCGTTTGGTTGCACAGGGCCAGCTTTGCCCCAACCTGTAATACCGCCAGCCAAACTACCATCGGCTTGTTTAGTAAGGTTAACTTTTGCCCCAAGTGCACTTACAGCGTCTATGGTTGAGCGAACGTCCAGTGAATCTAGCACTCCAGACAAACGCGTTGTACCCTCGGCCATTGCACTTAGCAAAACAGCGCGGTGGCTAATTGATTTGTCACCTGGAACTTTCACACTGCCACGCACACAACCGCTTAAAGGCTTAATAGTGCTTGTTTTGCCATCGCGCTTAAAGCTGTGGCTTGAACCAACAATGCCTGATGCTAGCGTTGAATTGTGCAGATTATTGCTTACGTTTTCACCTGTTGTCATTAAACTACCTCTTGGAACTCGTCTAAAATTAAATAACTGATTGCTTAAAACCTAAACGGCATTCTAACATGTACAAATAAAGTTATTGCGAAAATATGAAGTGGTACACATCATTTTTTCAGTGCTTTTCTGCAGCGCAATGTTACAGATGTTTTCGTAGTATTTTACGGTATTAGCATTAAAGTTAAATTGCTACGCTAACAGCAACATGTATCCCTTCTTCGCAAATGAAACCCCAAAAT
Organism: uncultured Senegalimassilia sp.; assembly: GCA_964450625.1. Taxonomy (GTDB): domain Bacteria; phylum Actinomycetota; class Coriobacteriia; order Coriobacteriales; family Eggerthellaceae; genus Senegalimassilia. The sequence goes on along the minus strand of CAYVDR010000002.1, from coordinate 18,748 downwards.
ATATGCTTAAGACGTGAAGCAGGCTGCTTAAAATAAGCCAGTTTATGAAGCAGTAGTACACTTAAAGCCTGCTGAAAAACCCTTATGAAATTACTTAAACAACCACGTATGAAAGGTGTAACAAAATGAAGTATGACGAGCTAAAAGACCTAATAAAACAAGCAATGAAAGCGCACGACAAAGAACGTCTAAACATTTTGCGCCAAGTTCATGGCGAAATAAAAAACATTGAAGTTAATGAGCGCCGTGAAATTACAGAGCAAGATGTTAACGATATGTTAAAGCGCGTTATAAAGCAAACGAGTGAAACGCTTGATGCATCCATTAAAGCAGCTAACGACCAGGCACGCACCGACATGCTACAAAACCAAGTTAGCATTCTAAAAGAGCTTTTGCCAAAGCAGCTTGACGGTGCTGAGCTTTCAAAATTGGTTGAAGAAGTTCTTGGCGAACTTGGTGCAACAAGCAAAAAAGATATGGGGCGCGTTATGGGTGAGCTAACAAAACGCACAGGTGGCAACTTCAATAAAGCCGCTGCTGCAAAAGAGGTTGGTGCAAAACTTTCATAGTTTAATCTCTATAATTGCTAGATAAGCAAAATAAGGAATAGCAAAATTGCAACGTGCAAGCACTCAAGAAAACATTGGGCATAACAAACCTCGAAGGCGGCAAGTTTCTCACACCCGCACGGAAACTCAAAATGCAGGCAATGCCAATTTAAACACGGGACGCGCTTGGGGCATTAATCATGAGGGCGAATGTAAACGAGGCGGGGGCGACTTAAGTCGCAGGTCAACCCAGCAGCGTAAACGTCACACAAACAACAACGTTTCAAAGCAGACACAGCGGGCATACTTTCCTAGCGTAGACGGCTTGCGCGCGCTTGCTGTGCTTGCAGTTGTTGCCTACCACTTTAACTTGCCAGGTGCTGTTGGCGGGCTTTTGGGTGTTACCGTATTCTTTGTAATTTCAGGCTTTCTGATTACAAGCATTTTGCTTGCCGAATTGAATGAAAAAAACAGCATTAACCTGCCAAGGTTTTGGTTTAGGCGCGTGCGCCGCCTCTTTCCTGCCATCGCGCTTGTTGTTGCTGTAACAGCCTGTGCGGCGTGGGTTTTAAACCCAGCACTTTTGTTTAAACTTAAAACCGACCTTTTACCAGCACTTTTTTGGTTTACAAACTGGTGGTACATTTTCAAGCAGGAATCTTACTTTACAGCTGTTGCCTCGCCCAGCCCAGTGCTTCACTTTTGGTCTCTTTCAATTGAGGAGCAGTTCTATTTAATTTGGCCGCTAATTTTGCTAATTCTATTCCGCTTTCAGGCAAGCCACAAAACTGTTTGCCGCTTTTGTTTGGGTTTGAGCATTGTGTCTGCCATTTTAATGTCGGTGCTCTATGACCCAACGGGCGACCCCAGCCGTGTTTACTACGGCACAGACACCCGTGCGTTTTCCCTGCTAATTGGTGCATACCTTGCATTTCGCTGGCCTGTGTTTTCCAAAAACAAACACTTAAACCCAACATACTTACCATTGCAAGCGCAAAATACTGTACGAATTGCAGGGCTTATAAGCTTTATTGCACTCTTTGCAATGACAGCTTTCATTTCTGGCACGCATCCATTTTGGTACTACGGCGGCCTTGTGCTTGCTTCCGTGTGCTCTGCGCTGCTTATTGCTTGCATCACGCTGCCAACATCAATTTTAGGGCGCGTCTTAAAGCTTGGCCCTTTTGTGTGGCTTGGCACACGCTCATATGGAGTTTATCTTTGGCACTACCCTCTTTTGCTTTTAATGAACCCACAAAATTCAGCTGCTTTAAGCCCGCTGCAAATAATTTTGCAAATTGCATTCATCTTGGTTGTTGCAGAAGCCTCATACCGCTTTGTTGAAAACCCAATACGCCACGGTGCTATAGGCAAAACTTTGAAGAGGTGGCGTGAAGGCAGCCTGTCTTACACATCAGCCAACAGGGCAAAAGTTGCTTGTTGTGCATCCCTAGTTTTAGTACTTGTGGCAGGTGTTGGCCTTGCATGCGCTCATGACCCAAACGAAGGGCGTGGGCTTTTAACGCAAGCAGACATCGATGCAGGCGTTTCAGAAGGCAGCATTGAGGCTGGCGAAAATTCTGAACAGGCTTCCACAGGCGAAGAAGAAGTAGTGCAATACGAGCCGCTAATGATTGGTGACAGCGTGTCTGTGGGGCTTACGGACGTGTTTCACCAAGCATACACTGGGGGGATAATTGATGCATGCGGCAACAGGCAGCTTAGCATGGGTCAAAAAGTGTTTGACTACTACCGTGAGCGGGACGAAGTTGGCACAAACGTTATTATTGCGCTTGGCTCAAATGGTTCGTTTACAACTGATGCACTAGAACAATTTGTGACAAGCATAGGCACTGACACTTCAATTTGGCTTGTTACAGCAATAAGTCCAGAAGCTGATGACGATACAACAAATGCAAACATTAAAAGTGTTGCTACAAAGCATCAAAACAATGTGCACGTTATTGATTGGGCAAGCTATTGTACAGGTCACGAAAGCGAATGGCTCTACACCGATGGCGTTCACCTTACAAATGAAGGAAGAAGCGCCTACATGCAAATGATTACAAGTGCAATTGGCCAAAATGAACAAATTGATGCTGCAACTGCCAGCGCAAATGCAAAAGCAGGTGGAGCATGGAAGGCGCCAGCCGATGGCAGCATCACAAGTGAAATGAGCACTGCACTTCAGTATGGCGCAACGCCCGCAGCACTTGATAGTCGCAAGGTTACAGGTGAGGTGCTGCCTTAGCTGTTTTAAGTAAATGCATTAGCACGGCTGTTGCCCATGCTGCAAAAGCAGCTTCTTATGCTTGCTTTTCGCCAGGCTCGGCACTTGGGAACTTAAGAGTAAATGTTGTGCCAGGCAGAGCGTTTGTTTGTGCGCCTTCATGGGCGTTTGCTTTAGATTGGGTGCCAATGCCGTCTTCTATGCAAATTGTGCCGTGGTGGTATTGCACAGCATGCTTAACAATGGCCAAGCCAAGGCCAGTGCCACCAGTTTCCTTCGAGCGGCTTTTGTCGAGCCTAAAGAAGCGCTCAAACACTTTTTCACGAGACTTTTCTGGGATGCCAAGGCCCGTGTCTGAAACTTTCAAAACAACAATATGCTTAATTTTTGCAGGGTCAAGTTCTTCATGCGATGCTAAAACCAGTGTTTCAATCTGTTTTGGGGTTGCGCTAACACATGAAACATTTACTTTTACCAGCCCGTTTTCAACGTTGTAGCGCACAGCGTTTTCAATTAAGTTATAAACCATCTCTTCGGCGAGTGCTGCCGAGCCAGAAATAAAAGCAGGCTTACCTTCAATTTGAATTTCAACGCTTTGGGCCTTTGCAAAACCAGCAAGACGTGTGGCCATGCGCTTTGAAACGTCCAACAAATTTATTGGTAGCTGTTCACGGGCGAATGCACTCTCATCAAGCTTAGAAAGCGTTAGCACGTCGTTAATTAAGTTGCGCATGGCTTGTGCCTCGTCATAAATTAAGCCTGCAAACTTTTGCCTGTCGGCAGGCAGCACCATGTCGTTTTTCATAAGCTCGGCATAGCCAGAAATAACTTGCAGAGGCGTTTTCATTTCATGGCTCACATTGCTTGAGAAGTCGCGGCGCACGTTTTCAGCACGTGAAAGCTCATGCTTTTGCTGCTTCAGCTTTGCTCGTTGGCTTGAAACACGCTTTAAAAATGGCTCGATTTCGCTGTAGACCTCGCTTTTCATTGGGTGCTTCATGTTCACAGAAACAAGCGGCTTTAAGATGCCTGTTTTAAAAACATGTGTTAACAGCACTGCGAGCAAAAGCGAAGCAAAAAACGCTACGCAAAACGCAATTGCAAGATTTTCAGAACTTGTGTTGCCAAGGAATAAAAGCAACAAGCCAGCAACCAGCACAAAAAAGATAAGCGACAAAACCGCTGTTAGCATGACGGCAACAGAGATGCTGGCAGATAGGCTTGAATTTATTTTAGACCTTAGGGAATTTAGCATGAAAATGAGTACTTTCATTTGTTTTTGGGCACTTTGATGCAGTACCCCACGCCACGAACAGTTTTTATAAGCTTTTCGCTGCCTTTATGCGCACTTGCAAGCTTTTGACGCAGCGTTTGCACATGCACATCAACAGTGCGAGTTTCGCCAGCATAAGACATGCCCCAAGCGCTTTCAAGCAGCTGGTCTCGAGAAAACACACGCCCTGGGTGCTTCAT
>CAYVDR010000002.1:8579-14397 GCA_964450625.1 uncultured Senegalimassilia sp. | reverse complement strand
ACCTCAAGCCCGTCTGTGCCTGGAAGCATTATGTCAAGCAACACAAGCGTTGGAAGCTGTTTGTTTGTTGCAGCAAAAAACTCGTCGGCAACCGAAAACCCCACGGCATCAAGACCTGCTTGCTTAAGCGCATAAATTGTAAGTTCGCGTACGTTTGTGTCGTCTTCTAAGTAGTAAATCACCTATTGCCCCTTTGTTTGCGCAAGCGTATATGGCGCTACCGCACGTAGCACAGCATCTTTTGCACGAGTTGCAAGTTTAGCATCGCCTAGAGTAAAAGTGAGTGTTGCCAAAAAACCACCCTCAGTAATTTCGCTAAAATTTAGCTTTGGCTCAGCTTCAACTTTGCCAATTTTTTGCAAACTTTCAAGCGCAGCTGCTTCAATTTTAGCTGCTATGTCATCTAAATTTTCGGCAGTGCACTGCACGCAAATGGGAAGCGACACCTTATTTGCAGGTGGCAAAATTGTAAGCGAGTTTTTGTTTATTGCAGAGTTTGGGACAATTGTAACTTCACCCTTTGCGCTTTTAATTTTGGTGTGGCGCCACGTTATGTCTGTGACAATGCCTTTTGACGAGCCAACAGAAATGTTGTCACCAGGCTGAATAACTTTCAGCACGCTTACTTGAAGGCCACCAATTAAGTTTGAGATTGTGTCCTGAAAACCAAGCGACACTGCGATGCCGCCAATGCCAAGGGCTGTTAGAGCAGCTGTAATATCAATTTTGAAACAAGTCGAAAGCATGGCTGAAAGCCCCATGCTCCAAACAATAATGCGAGCTATGTTTATAAAAATGCTTGATGATGGCAAGTCTTTTGATCGGTTTAAAACCTTGCGCAAAAAACGTGTTACCAAATGCGAAATTGCAGCTGTGATAATGATGAAAACACATGCAGTAATTGCAATGCCAACCCACTTGTTTCCAGTAAGCTCAATTACAGTGTTTTCAAATGATTCCACTAAACACCCCTGCTTTTATTAAGAAATGCGCAGCCAAAACTACGTTTATTTGTGTGCTACAAATGTTAACAAGAACAGCTTACATGTTGATGTTTAACGTAATTTGAACATTAAAGAATTTAAGGTTGCATTCAGAATAGATGTAATATATTATCCTAGGAAAAGAATAAAATAGGGAAACAAAGTGGAAAGGAAACCTTATGGAAGCGCCTTAATATCTTACCCAAAATTTCAATTTATTTTAAGAACAGTTTTACTAAAGGGGTTATTCATGAATCAAATTATTACAAAAATTGAATGCACTGTTATTTGCGGCATTCTTGCAATGTCAATGTGCCTGCCAATTAATGCGCTTACAGCACAAAAAGCAAATGCTAACGAACCTGCACAAGCAAGTAAAAGCGCCACAGGCACTGAAGAGGGCACAAACGCAACGCTTACAGAAAGTGGAAACATTGCTGACTGGACAGAATGCGGCAGCTGTGAGTGGATGATTGACGCAAACGGAAAGCTTACCGTACGCCCAGCTAACGGCAACAGCGAGGGTAACCTATCTTCTATTCAACCATGGGATGATTACCTAACTGAAATTAAAACTATTGTGATTGAGAAAAAAATAACAACGTCAAGTTGCTACTGGATGTTTGCAAGTTGCACTAACGTTACAACAATTGATTTAAGTGGGCTTGACACTTCCCAAACAACAACAATGCATGGCATGTTTTATGGTTGCACATCGCTAACATCTGTTAACACCGAAGTGCTTAACACAACTAATGTTACAGACATGGATAACATGTTCGGAGAGTGCAAATCATTAAAAACAGTAGATGTAAGCAAATTTAATACCTCTCAAACAATGTACATGCTAAACATGTTTAATAACTGCTCAAGCCTTACATCACTTGACTTAAGCAGTTTTGACACATCAAAAATTGTGGCTGAACACCCTTACTATTATCAACATGAACCTGGCATGTACAACTTTTTAGGTGGCTGCATTGAACTTAGCAAAATTACTCTTGGCGAAAAGTTTACATTTAACGGCACATCTACAAGCCGTCAATGCAACTTCCCTGTTGGAACATGGCAAAACAGCACAGGGGAAAGCTTTTTATACAATGCAATTCCAAACAACACAAAAGGTGTGTATACACTCAATAAAAATGCAAACATTATTGACTGGACAACATGCGGCAGCTGTGAATGGATGATAAGCAAAAATGGCGACATGACAATTAGGCCAGCTAGCAGCGCCTCTGAAGGCACACTTGCAGATTGGAGCCCTGCTGAAACATACTATGATGCAACAACGCCCTGGAAAGAAGCAACAAAACAAATTAAATCATTAAAGGTTGAAAGCACAGTGTATGCCCCAACGCTACAAAACTTTCTAGACGATTGTTCAAACTTAAAAACCATAGACATAAGCGGCCTTAATACAGCAAACACAACAAACATGGGTAAAATGTTTAAAGGCTGCAGCGAAGCTGAAGCAATTGATGTTTCAAAATTTAACACTGCGAAAGTAACAGACATGAATTGTATGTTTTATGACTGCTCTAAAGTAAGCGTGCTAGATGTATCTGGCTTTGACACGTCGCAAGTAACATACCTTGATGGTATGTTTGGTAATTGCATGAACGTTGAAAAACTAAATGTTTCAAACTTTAACACTGTAAATTGCAAAGACATGTTCTGTATGTTCACATCATGTGAAAAAGTTGCAGAAATTGATGTATCAAACTTCAATACATCAAAAGTGGAGGATATGTATGAAATGTTTAAAGGTTGCAGTGCACTTAAAACATTAGATTTAACAAATTTTGATAACTCGCTTACAACAACGGCTGCAAATGGCGCTGGCTCAATCCACGAAATGTTTGATGGATGCCAAGCGTTAAGAAAAATTGCCTTGGGCGAAAAATTTACATTTACAAACCGCTCCAATTATCGCATGTGCAGCTTTCCAGATGGAAATTGGGTAAATAAAGCAGGAAAGGTTTTTGCAGCAAACGCAATTCCTGACAATGTGTTAGACACTTACATTAAAGAGGGCTTTTCAGAGCTTGATTTTGATAAATTTAGCGTTGACACAAACGATGCTATATACACCAGCAATGCCATAACGCCAGCTGTTAGTACCAATGACTACACACTAAACAAAGATTACACCATAACGTATGAAAACAACATTGAGATTGGGCAAGCCACAATAACCATTGCAGGTACTGGAAGCTATATTGGTAGCAAAACCTACACTTTCAATATTACAAAAGCGCAAAGCACGCCAACAAACCGCATAGCAGGGCAGCATCAAACACAAACAGCCGCTAGCATTGCAAAAGAGGCTTTTCCAAACGGCAGCAGCTGGGTTATTATTGCACGCGATGATGACTTTGCAGATGCAATGAGTGCTACAGGTCTTGCAGGGGTGCTTGATGCACCAATTATGCTTACAGACAGAAACGAACTTTCAAGCGTAACGGCACAAACAGTTAAGGAACTTGGTGCTACTAATGCATACATCATTGGCGGTACTGGGGCAATTTCTGGCAACCTTGAAGGCGAACTTAAAGACCAAGCAAACTGCACAGTTAAAGAGCGCGTTTGGGGCCAGGATGCTTGGGACACATCTGTTGAGTGCTACAAGCGCATTAAAGAGCACGGCGGAAACAAAACCGGCGAAGCAATTGTTGCAATGAGCACAAACTTTCAGGATGCGCTTTCTATCTCAAGTTTTGCTTACAAATATGCACTTCCTATATTCCTTGAAACAGATGCCAACAATGGGCGTTGCTTAACCGATGCGGCAAAAACAGCAGTGCGCGAAGCCACAAACAACACAGGAAAAATTTACGTACCAGGTGGTACCGGGGCAGTACCAGCAGCCGGTGTAGAAGATGAATTTGGCGCTGGAAATGTTGTGCGCCTTGAAGGTCACGATGGTTTTGACACATCAAACCAAATTGCAACTTGGATGGTTAAAAACAACAAGCTTTCCGCAAGCACAGTTTGTATTGCAAACGGTGCAGAAGCACCAAAAGGTACAGATGCCCTAGCTGGTGCAGCTTTAGCAGGCAAGCGCAGCGGGGTTATACTTCTTGCTAACAGTGTTGAGGGTTTTGGCGAAGTAAGCCGCACAACAATAGATGGCACGGATTCCAAAAACACCCCAGGTTTCTTGAAGAGTAACGCCTCTAAAATTGCTAATTCATACATTTTGGGCGGCACAGCCGTTATGCCAGAAGTGTTTACAACAGAAATCAAAGACATATTGAACTAGACAGTTGCTAGCAAAACAAAGCAATTAACTTTATTAAGCCTCTAGGAATGTAGTGAACCCCCAAAAGTTAGACCAAAAATCTAGCGATTGGGGGTCGCTGCAGAGTAACCTAGGGGCTTTTGGGTTGGTTAGAAGTGTATCGTTTCTAAGACAGCCTGTTTGAATGCATTTTTGCTAAACGCTGGTTAAGGTCGCCATATTTAGTTAGCAACGTTTCAGCCATTTTATCAACTTTGCTTTGAGGAAATAACGGGCTTAGTTTTGCAATTTCTTCTTCAATAGTGTGAATGCATTTCAAATTTCCAGAGCCAATTTCGCCTGCAAGAATGTTATCTTCAAATGTCTTACATGTTGAATGGAAGGATTTAGGATTAACAAACAGCGTAAGTTCATAAATTCTGTCAAATGGGTAGGCTTTAAAGTTGTCATAAAACCATGAAGCATGATCGGAGTTTTGGTTTAAGGAAGTGCTAGTTAAGTAGTATGTAATATTGCCATGTTCAATAGTTTTAACAGGCGTTTTGGGCTGTTTTGAAGAATAGATTAAACGCTTTTGAACATCGACATAAACGCAGCTTCTCCAGTTTTTTACTTCAAACACAAACGCGCACGATGTAGTTAAAATTACAAGGTCAATTTGTGCCCAGAATGATTTTGAGTATTTGTTTACACTTTTAGGAATGTACAAATTAGGCAAAAGCCTTGAATTAAAAAGAGAAGACGTGCTTGTTTTACTTTGTGCTAAAAAAAGGTTATAAACTTTAAATTCACCTGTAATACCGCAGTTAAAAGGGCTGCTTTTTGAGGGGTACAACTCCAAATTTTGTTCAGCGTTACATGAAACCCTAAGCTGATTAGAACGCGTCTCAGCGTTTTGTAGCAACATATGAGTACTAAAAAACCAATCTGTCGAATAGTAGCTGTTGCGCGTAAGCCTTCGTATTTCTTGCTTCTTTAAACGAATTTTTTGCTTTAAATTTGAAATTTTAGGTGATAACACTTTCCGAAAAATCAACTGCTTTAGCAGGTAAAACAAATAAATGGGAAACTGCCACCATTTTTTATGCTTTCTGCATTTAACGCTAATTTTGCTAAGCTTGTTTATGTAGTCTTGCTGCTGTGTAATATATTCCTGCTTAATTGAAGCAGCATCGCAGGCAAGTTTGTTGTATATTTCTGGCTTAAGCTCCGTGCCACAAAAAGGGCACACGCGCTTGCCAAAGAAGGACTGAATATCCCCAGTAGAAATGCTTTTATTGCAATGGCAACATTCAACCCAAGGCATTTTAAGTTCAACAAGCTGTTCAATTTCTGGTTTGGGAACTTTTTTCTTTATACGTTTGCCTTGTTTGCTTGTCATTGCTAACCTTTAAATTCTAGCTACCACTTTACTTTTCAAGCAATTGTAGCAATGTCAGAAGGTGGCAAGCTTATTTAAATCAATTTGAACATCACGTGGCAATTAGTAGTAGGTGAATGGTTTATTTAAAAACATGGGGAAAGCCTTGCGCTAAACATTTTCCCAAAGCACAACTTCCCCGCCTTTTGCTAGCGTTTTTGCAACATCTAT
>CAYVDR010000002.1:4456-8479 GCA_964450625.1 uncultured Senegalimassilia sp. | reverse complement strand
ACGCCCTCGCCATTTGCAATGTCGCAGTATTTTATGTTTGCATAGTTCATGTTAAACCACCATTTTTGCGTGTTACTTTCAAAAACATCTGCCTCTAATAATACTAAAGCGAAACCACTCGTGTTGCAATGCGCTTTATTAACGCAGTTGAATGGCTTGTAAACACAATGCCAATGTTGTTTTCTTGCGCATGGTGAAGCAACATGTGCCAAATTTGTGCCTGTGTGACAGCGTCAAGCATCGTTGTAATTTCATCGCATATTAAATAGCGTGGGTTTGTGGCAAGTGAGCGTGCAATGCATATGCGCTGCAACTGCCCACCTGAAAGCTCCAGCGGAAAGCGGCTAAGCCAAGCTTTTTCAACACCGCAATTTGCAAGCAGACAATTTGTAATGCCACTAACTTCAGCAAGCGATTTTTGTATGCGAATGTTTGGGTTAAGCGCAAGTTCAGGGTGTTGACCAATAAGCTGAACTGGGCACACGCCGCTTTTGGGAAGTGGTTTGCCCAAGAGCGTAACGCTTCCAGTACTTGGCATTAAGTAGCCTGCCAGCAAGTTGCAAAGCGTGGTTTTGCCGCCACCCGAAGGCGCACTAATGCACACACACTCACCCACTTCAGCTGAAAAATTGAAATTGCTAAAAATTGGCTTTGCGCCCCTGTAAGCAAATGTAATGTTTTCAGCTTTAAGCATTTTTTGCACCGCCACCTAAATTGCTAGCTTCTTTTTTATGCTCAGCGCAACTAAAACCGTGCTCTGGCAGCGCATGCCAAAGTGCTTTGCTAAATTTGTGATGCAGAAGTTCAGGGCTTTCAAAATTCTCAACAGCCGTTTCTTCAACGATTGTGCCATCGCTAAAAACTGCAATTCTGTCAGCCACTTTAAGCGCAAGTGAAATGTCATGAGTGATTAGCAACACTCCTGCGCCTTTGTTTGCAAACGTGCGAAAGTCGCTAAACGCACTTTGCGCACGCACAACATCCAAACCAGCCGTCGGCTCGTCAGCCAAAATAATGCGCGGGTGCATCGCAAGCGCATTGCAAAGCATAACACGGCGTGCCATGCCGCCTGAAAGCTGGTGCGGGTACATGTTTAGCACTTCTGAGCCTAAGCCATGGCGTTTAAACAACGAAGCCCCGCACGCATGCTTAAGCTTTTGCATTGGGTCAAGGTGGCTTACCCCCTGTGGCACAAGGGCAATTTCATTGCCCCGCAGCTGCTTTTGCTCTGCACTGCTTAAAAGCTTGCCATCAAACCAAATGCTGCCTTTAACTTCCGCATTCTTTGGGCTAAGCCCCAAAATTGCATCCACGAGCACTGTTTTGCCAGCCCCCGACTGCCCCACAACTGCAATAACTTCACCAGCGTGCACTGAAATACTCAAGTTTTTAAGCACTGGCACAAGGTGTTGCTTGGCTTTGAAATAAGGTGCACATTCGTCGTACATTTGAAAGCTGACGCATAAGTTTTCAACTTGGAGCAAGTGGTGACCACCTGCATGATGCGATGTTTTTGCATGCGTGTGGTGGTGGTGCGCCTGTGTGTGCTCATGCACTTTTGAATGCACCGTTTCAAATTGTATGCTTTCAGAATTGCTCATGACGCCATCCCTTAAAACTGTGCCGTGTGCGCACTTGTTAGCTTGCGCAAACTTTTGCCTATGTAGTCAAACAAAAACACAACCAGAACAAGGGCGAGACCAGGAAACGTTGCAAGGTGCCAGCAACCAGTTGACAGATACGTCATGGACTCGCTTAGAATAACGCCAATAGCAGGCGTTTCGCTGCCAAGCCCGAAGCCTAGAAACGTTATGGCAGCTTCGTGCAAAATTGCATGCGGAAACATTAGCACAAGCCCAACCAAAAACTGCGGCAGAACATAAGGCAGCATGTGCCTTCGTGCAATTTGAAGTTTGCTCTGCCCAAGTTTGCCCGCAATTTTTACATATTGCGAATTTTTGCATTGCAACACCTCAGCACGCACAATGCGAGCCAAGTTTGCCCAGTGCGTAAGCGCAATGCCAACAGCAACCCCTAAAAACCCACGACCTAGCGCATAGGAAATTAGCACTAGCAAAATTAGGTGAGGTATGCCCATCATTAAATCGATTAACCACGAAATTGCTGCATCCAGTTTGCGTGATGTTGCAGCTGCACAACCTAGCACAAGCGAAATTACAGAAGATGCTAAAGCTGCCAAACAACCTATAAAAATGCTGGTGGAAAGTCCAGCAATTGTTCGCAAAAACATATCCCTGCCAAGCCAATCGGTGCCAAAGATGTGCCAGAAGCTGGGGAACAAATTTTTCTCGTCGAAGTTTGTTGTTTGTGCAGCCTGCGTGCACAAAGACCCTGAAAGCGCAATGCCAGCAAGCAGCAGGGCTGCGCAAACGCAAACTAACAATGTGCGCTGCCTTCCTGTCATGGCGTGTCCAATTGTTCTGTGCGAGCGCCACCAGCTTTGCGCATTCTTGGGTCAAGTATGCCATACAAAATGTTTGCGCAAAGGTTTGATGCAAACACAATTATTGCACTAATTAGTGCAATGGCGCAAAGCAGTGCCGCATCACCACCAAGACCAGCACTGACTGCAGCCTGGCCTAAGCCAGGGTATGAAAACACCTGTTCAACCAAAACAGAGCCGCCAAAAATTTCTGCAACTGAAGCGCACTGCAAAGTTATGGCTGGAAGCGAAACATTGCGAAGCACGTGGCAGGTACAAATGGCAAAGTTGCTCTGCCCCATTGCTTTTGCATAGCGCACGTAATCGCTGTTCATAACATCTATTACTTTTTCACGTGTGTGAAGGCATATGTTTGCAATGCCAGTTATGGAAAGCGTTATTGCAGGCAGCGTGATGTGAGCAGCAACATCTGACAAAGTAACATCAGCTGCAGCCTTGCCTATTGGTGTGGCAAAGCCAACGGGAAACAGCCCCAAACCAACTGAAAACACCATTAGCAAAATTAACGCAAGCCAAAATGTTGGAGTGCTTGCAAGCAAGAAACAATAAGCTCGCACACACTTGTCAACTACTGAGTTTTGCTTCATGCCAGAAAGCACGCCCAGCAAAAAACCAAACACGCCACTTATAAGCCATGCAATTGCCATTAGCGCAAGCGAGGCAGACGCCCTGTTTGCAATCACTTGGCTGACAGGCGCATTAAAGCGAAGCGATGTGCCCATGTCCCCTGATAAAAAACTTCCTAGCCAATTGAAATAGCGCTCAAAGAAAGGCGTGTCAGTTCCCCACCATGAATTTAGTTGCTCAATTTTACCTTCAGACATGTTGGCTAGAGCGGCTTGACCAACGTTTTGCGAAAGCGGGTCTGTGGGAGATGCGCTAACAAGTGCAAAAACCAAAAAACTAATGGCAAAAAGCAGCAGAATGAAGCGCAAGGCTTGGCTTAAAATAAATTTAGGCATGACCTACCAATGCCATGTGTCAACGTTGTTTAAAAGCGACCAACCGTGCCCGTGCGGGTGGGGTTTTTGCTGTGAGACGTTTAAGCCATTAGCAACAAAATAAAGGTGGGCTACATTTGCAAACCACACCCAAGTTGCAGCACCTGCAGGGGATACACCTTCTGTGCCATCCCACATTGCAAGCTTATAGTCATCGTAAGAATCTTCAACGCTTGTTTTTGCAAGCGCATCGTTTAGGTGTGCATCAACAGTTTCATTTGAGTAATTTGAGTAGTTGCACACACCACCAGAGTACAAAATGTTATACGTCTCAACAGGGCTGTTTGTGCCCCAACCCCAAAGCACTGGGTCGCTAAATTCGTGCTCGTAAATTTCATCCCAGCTTGTGCCCTTTGGGTTTACTTCAATGCCAACCTCTTGCATTTGGTTTGCAAATTCTTCCGCCATGGCTTGACGCACGCTGTCGGTTGCTGCGTAATACAGAGTAAACGAAGCTTTAACGCCGTCTTTTTCACGAATGGAACTGCTGCTGTTAAGCTTCCAGCCAGCATCTTCTAGCAGCTTTTTTGCAGCACCAGCATTCACTTCGCACTGCAT
>CAYVDR010000002.1:0-4356 GCA_964450625.1 uncultured Senegalimassilia sp. | reverse complement strand
CCTTGCACAGTTTGGTTTGCATAAGTGCAAGACGTGTAAGCAACATCCACTTGCTTTGCCTGCGCTGCTGCAAGCGAAGGGGCTTCATCCATAAACACAACAACAACACGCTTTATTGTTGGGGCAGCACCGTAATAATTTGGGTTAGCTTTTAAGATTACCTGCTGGCCAACTTCCCACTGCTCAAGCATGTACCTGCCCGAACCAATTGGGTTTGTGCCGTAATTTACATCGTGTGCACCATCAGGCACAATGCCCACAACTGCCAACGTGTACAAAAATGCGTTGAAGGGTTTCTTTAGCTTCACAACACACGTTGTATCATTTGTGGCTTGCGCACTTTCCACATACGTTAAGTCGCACTCCGACGCCTCGTAAGCCTTAATACCGTTTATGGTGTATGCAACATCACGTGCTGTAAGCTTGTTGCCGTTTGAAAAATATGCATCAGAGCGAATGTTGAACGTCCACGTTAAACCATCGCTTGAACAGGTGTAAGACGTCGCAAGGTCATTTTCAAAGCCCATGGAAGCATTGGTTGTAATAAGCGTTGACTGAATAAGTGGCTCGTGAACATGCTCGCCACAACCCCACGAAACAAAAGGGTCAAAGCCCGCAGAAGGCTCGCAAGTTTTTGGCATCGAAATTACAACTTCATCAGCCGAACCTGTTACAGAAGCTGTAGCAGCGCTGCCGCTTTGCTGGCCTGTTGTGCTTTCGCCATTGTTATTGTTGGCAAAGCAACCCCCAGTCACAAGCGACATTGCCCCACCAAAGCCTAGTGCAAGTGCACTTTTGCCTGCAAGTTCTATGAACTTGTGCCTTGTTAGCATATTTTGATTTTGAGTGCTTTTGCCTGTTTGCATGCAGCCGCTACACCATTTCTTTAATGCGAGCCATGGCTTCACGTGTTGCATCAGCGCTGCCAAATGCTGTAAGGCGAATGTAGCCTTCCCCTGCAGGCCCAAAGCCCGCCCCTGGCGTTGTAATAATGTTGGCCTGGTTTAAAAGTTTGTCGAAAAATTCCCAGCTGCCAATGCCTTCAGGCGTTTTACACCAAACATAAGGGCTGTTCACAGCACCGTAAACGCTAAAGCCACACTCTTTCATGCTGCTTGCAATTTCGCTTGCGTTCTTGCGGTAGTAATCAAGTGTTTCTTCAATTTGCTGTGCGCCCTCAGGTGTGTAAACTGCAGCGGCACCACGCTGAATAACATACGACGCCCCGTTAAACTTTGTGCACTGGCGCCGGTTCCACATGTCATGTAACTTTTGCCCCTGGCGTTCAAGCTCAAACGGCACAACAGTGTAGCCGCACCTAGCGCCAGTAAAGCCAGCAGTTTTTGAAAACGACCTAAACTCGATTGCACAAGTTTTAGCACCTTCAACTTCATAAATTGAATGAGGGATGTCATCTTCAACAATGAAACGTTCGTACGCAGCATCAAACATAATTATTGAGCCGTGCTCGTTTGCATAGTCAACCCACATTTTAAGCTGCTGTTTGTTAAGCACAGTGCCCGTTGGGTTGTTTGGGCTGCACAAATAAATTACATCGACAGGTGTTTGTGGCAAAGCAGGGCAAAAGTTGTTTTCTGCTGTTGTGGGCATGTATTCAACATTGCTCCAGCATTCATTTTTTGCATCATATTCACCAGCTGAACCAAAAATGGCATTCGAGTCAACATAGACTGGATAAACTGGGTCGCAAACAGCAATGCGGTTGTTTGCCTCAAACAAGTCAACAATGTTGCCGCAATCGGACTTTGCACCATCGGATATAAAAATTTCATCTGATGTTATGTCAACACCACGTGCCTTGAAATCGTTTTCTGCAATTGCATCTCGCAAGAAAGCATAGCCCTGTTCAGGACCATAGCCATGAAAAGTTTCAGCGCATGAAAGATCGTCGACTGCTTTGTGCATGGCATCTGTTACAGCAGGCACAAGCGGCTGCGTTACGTCACCAATGCCCATTTTAATTAGCTTAGCTTCAGGGTGTGCCTTAGCATACGCATTTGTTCGCCTGGCAATTTCTGAAAACAAATAATTGCCTGGCAGTTTCGCAAAATTTTTATTTATGTTAGCCACGTTTAAACTCCTTAAAAGTTCGTGTTATTCACCACTGAACACTCGCAACAAAATGCCAGCTTCTTTAAGCATGGCCATTGCAAGTTCGTCGGGGTAAGGGTTTTTGTAAACAATTTCACGCACAGAAGCGTTAATAAGCATTTTTGCGCACACAACACAAGGCTGCGTTGTAACGTAAACAGTTGAATCGGAAATGTTAATGCCCCAGCGTGCAGCCTGAATAATTGCATTTTGCTCAGCGTGGAGCCCACGGCAAATTTCATGGCGCTGCCCGCTTGGCACATCAAGCTTTTTGCGCAAACAACCAACCTCGCTGCAGTGTTGAATGCCCGTTGGCACACCGTTGTAGCCAGTTGCCAAAATGCGACGGTCTTTAACAACAACTGCACCAACGCCACGACGCAAACAAGTTGTGCGTGTTGCAACGTTTGTTGCAAGCGTCATGAAATACTCGTCCCAACTGGGGCGCTTATCAACTGAATTTTGCATGCTTTTTAGTATTCCAAACCTGGGTAGAGTGGGTGTGCCTCAAGCATTTTGTTAACTTCAGTTTTAACGCTTGCAAGCACAGCTTCATTGCTTGAGTTAAACACTGCCTTTGCAATGCATTCGCCAACGGTATAGAAATCTTCCTTTGTAAACCCACGAGTTGTTGCAGCAGCACTTCCAACACGAATGCCACTTGCAACAAACGGGCTTAGCTTTTCGTTAGGGATTGTGTTTTTGTTCACTGTAAGCCCAACACGCTCGAGCAACCCTTCAGCGTCCTTGCCAGTAACGCCAGCAGGTGTTAAGTCAACCAAGCACAAATGGTTGTCAGTGCCGCCAGAAACAAGGCGCAAGCCGCCAGCAGTCATGCCGTCGCCAAGTGCTTTTGCGTTTTCAACAACATGGTTTATGTACTCGGCAAATTCAGGCTTTAGTGCCTCACCAAACGCAACAGCCTTGCCAGCAATAACATGCATTAAAGGCCCGCCTTGGCTTCCTGGAAACACTGCAGAATTAAGCTTTTTGAACAAGTCTTCGTTGTTAGACACAATGAAGCCGCCACGAGGCCCGCGAAGCGTTTTGTGGCTTGTGGACGTTACAATGTCGGCATAAGGCACAGGGCTTGGGTGTGCACCTGTTGCCACAAGGCCTGCGATGTGCGCCATGTCAACCATCAAAAGCGCACCCACCTCATGAGCAATTTCAGCCATGCGCTTAAAATCGATGGTGCGAGGGTAAGCAGACGCACCGCCAACAATAAGCTTTGGCTTGTGCTGCTTTGCCACACGCTCCATCTCATCGTAATCAATTGTTTCAGTTTCTGGGTTTACGCCATAAGACACAACGTTGTAGAGTTTGCCCGAGAAATTTGCAGGGCTGCCATGCGTTAAGTGACCGCCGTTGTCTAAACTCATGCCCATAATTGTGTCGCCAGGCTTTACGCATGCGAAGTATGCCGCCAGGTTTGCGTTTGCACCTGAGTGTGGCTGCACGTTTGCAAATTTTGCACCGTAGAGTTTGCATACACGCTCACGTGCAATGTTTTCAGCAACGTCAACAAATTCGCAGCCGCCATAGTAACGCTTTGCTGGCAGGCCTTCGGCATACTTGTTGGTTAAAACGCTTCCCATGGCTTGCATAACAGCAGGTGATGTGAAGTTTTCAGATGCTATAAGTTCAACAGTTGAACGCTGGCGTGAAAGCTCGTCGCTCAACACACCTGCAATTTCGCTGTCGATTTGCTTTAGAATATCAATGGACATGTTCTTCCTTTCGTTGCCGTTTAAAAAGTGCTAAAGAATTTAGCACAAAGAATGCTAAATGCTCTGTAGTGCCATAATCTTTTCAACACGCCCAGCATGCCTGCCACCTTCAAATTCACTGCTTAAAAACGCTTTGAGAATTTCCTTGTTTTCGTCAACGCTAACAAAACGCCCAGACAGCGTAATTATGTTTGCGTTATTGTGCTGGCGTGAAAGTTTGGCAAATTCTGTGCTTGTAATGTTTGCAGCACGCACGCCATTCACTTTATTTGCAGCAATTGCCATGCCAATGCCAGTGCCGCAAACTAAAACGCCAAAGCGTGCCGTGCCACCTGCAACGCTTTGCGCAACAAGTTTTGCATAGTCAGGGTAGTCAACCCTGCTTTCATTTTCAGGCCCTAAATCAGCAACTTCGTTGCCCGAAACACGCAGGTATTCAGCGAGCTCTTGCTTTTGTTGAAAACCTGCGTGGTCGCTTGCAATTGCAATTTTCATGTAAGTGCGCCTTTCGTTG
>CAYVDR010000001.1:14806-44736 GCA_964450625.1 uncultured Senegalimassilia sp. | reverse complement strand
GGTTTTGCTTTTGAGGTTTTTCAAGCCGAAACAAAGCAGCTTAACAGCATTGCCGCAGGCGACAAAGAAACGCTAATTGCCGACCTTAATTCGCTTACGCACAGCAGTTTAATAGCGAACGATTTAACAAAAGAAAACATTGAAACAATTGGCAATTCGCTTGCAAAAGCAAGTGTTACGCTTAAGGATGTTGTCTACGTTGGGCAAAGTTCACAAGTTGCAAATGAGTCTTTGAGCAGCAATTTCAATGCAGCGCAAGATGTGCAAGTTTCAACAGATGATGGTAAAGTTCAAAATGAACGCACAAGTTTCTTTATTCAAGCAGCACTTTTAATGCTTTTGGCATTCATTTTAGCTAAGGAAGCAGCCGACCGCACAAAGGCAGCAGCAAAAGCAAAGCGGGCAGGTGGCGCATCCCTGACCAAAAACGACCAGCAAGTTCGCATAATTTTGTTGCTTGTGGGGCTTACAACATCATGCTTTGGCATTGTGAATGTGCTGCGCATTCGCCAGGTTGTTATGATGAACTTCCAAGGCGATGTTGGTGCAATTATAGGTGCGGTCTTCACCGCTGCTATGGTTATGACCATTGTGGGCTCGTTTGTGTCATCTGCCATTTTAAAGCGCTGCGGCTCTTTGAAAATGTATGTTGCCATTGTTTGTGGAATTGGCATTGTAGGCTCTGTTGCTTGCGGCATTTCAAACAACATTGCTGTTTTTGTTGCGGGGTTGTTGATGTACAACGTTGCGCATGCAACATCGCGTGCAAGCGACGACTTCTACATTACGCTAATTGATGATGCTGCCCGCAAAGACCGCTGCGGTGTTGAATTCAGCGCCAGTAAAGCCATTGGTGAGATTGTAGGCACAATTGCAGGCGGTGTTATAAGTGTTGTTGTTAGCTTTGCGTTTGTCCAGTTGCTAGTTGGCGTGCTGTTCTTTATAACGGTGGTGTATGCGCTGCGCCTGAACGGCAAAGCTTTCGCAGTTAAAGCCAGCAAAAACGACAGCTTAAAGGACACCCTCCTTAGCACATTTAAGGCTGCAAAACACCCAAATGTTGTCATGTACATGGTGCTTGTAGCAATGATGTGTTCAATTCCTTATATGCTAATTCAGTACAAGCTGCCACTTGACATTGCCTCTGTTGGGCTTTCTGCTGTTGTGCTTTCGTTCATTATGACGCTTCACGAGGTTGTAGAAATTTATTCACGACCACTGTTTCACATTGTAAGCAAGCGTGTAAGTGCGGTGGGGCATGCCGTTTTGTATGCAGCATTAGGTGGAGTTGTTATTTTAATCTATATGATGTGCGAAACCTCGTTTTTTGTGATGTGTGTATCCCTTGCTTTGCTAGGCTTGCTTAATGGTGCGGGCAAATATGCACCCACAAAGGCATTTCGCGAACTGCCCGAGCTTTCCAGCATGCCGGAATCCGACAGAATTGTCGCACTTAGAATGTCGCAGAAATTAGGGGACACAATTTCGCCATCGCTGCTTTCAGCATTTTCGACAGGGCCTGTGCTACCAATTGTCGTTACGGTGCTGCCAATCATTTATTGGCTTAAGGGTAAGTTTTTAAAGCAGAAGAAGTGAGGGCATGAAAGTTGGTGATTGTAAGTTGTACTTGCATCACTCCAGCTAATATGCTTGTTTTTATGAAGGGTGATTCTATATATCATGAACACAGAAGCTAAAAGAGCAAAAGAGCAACAAGTGGTTGGAAAAATGATTGAGCTTTATTGCAAGAAAAATCATCGCGCAAAATGCAATTCGAATGGGCTTTGCCCCGAATGTGAGCAGCTAAGCAATTACGCAAAATCAAAAATTGAAAAGTGTCCTTTTATGGCTAGCAAAACATTTTGTTCTAATTGTAAAGTTCACTGCTATGGCAAGGTTCAGCGTGAACAAATTAGGCAAGTCATGCGCTTTTCTGGTCCAAGAATGCTTTTTTACTACCCACGTTTGGCGCTTTGGCATGTTGTGTGCACGGTTCGGGGTTCATTGTTTTAACCATGCACAAGACGTTATAGC
Organism: uncultured Senegalimassilia sp.; assembly: GCA_964450625.1. GTDB lineage: Bacteria > Actinomycetota > Coriobacteriia > Coriobacteriales > Eggerthellaceae > Senegalimassilia. The sequence continues at coordinate 42,702 of CAYVDR010000001.1, read as the reverse complement.
CGCATTTGTTCTGTACAATGCTAACGAATCAAGAACACAAATTCTAATAATCCAACCGAGGTTTAAACATGGCTAAACAAGCAGTAATTGCAGTTGATGTAATGGGTGGCGACAATTCACCAAGCGTTGTGCTTAAAGGCGTTGAAAGTGCACTTTTAGCAGACGCTAACTTAAGCGTTGTGCTTACAGGGCCTGAAGAAGTGGTGAAACCTTTTGCTAATGCGCACGAGCGGTGCAGCTTTGAAGTTGCTACGGAAGTGATAGGCATGGCAGAACACCCAGCGCGCGCAGTGCGCAAGAAGAAGGATTCCTCGATTGTTGTTGGCTGCAAGCTTGTAAAGCAAGGTCGTGCTCAAGGGTTTTTCTCGGCAGGTTCAACGGGTGCTTGCTTGGCTGCGGCAACGCTTTTCATTGGCAGAATCAAAGGCGTTATGCGCCCATGCTTGGCAACTGTTGTCCCAAGCCCAGCGCGCCCTGTAATATTTTGTGACATTGGGGCAAATGCCGATTGCAAAAGCGAATACATTTTACAGTTTGCGCAGATGGGAAGCGTGTATGCTTCAAAAATGCTTAACTATGAACACCCAAAAGTTGGGCTTTTAAACATTGGTGAGGAAGACACGAAAGGCTCAATGTTTGCGCAAGCAACTAATGCATTGCTTCGCGAAAAGCTTGATAACTTCGCAGGCAACGCTGAAGGCCGCGACTTGCTAGAAGGCAAGTTTGAGGTTGTTGTTACGGATGGCTTTTCGGGCAACGTGTGCTTAAAAACAATAGAGGGTACAAGCAAGGTTTTGTTTCGTGCAATAAAGCAAGCCATGTTAAGTTCGCTTGCAACAAAGCTTGCAGCCCTTGTGCTTAAAGGTCCATTCAAGCAGCTTGCAGCACAAGTTTCGCCCGACACCTACGGCGGCGCACCGCTTTTAGGCTTGCGTGGCGCTTGCATTATCGGCCACGGCTCGTCTAATGAGCTTGCGGTTAAAAACGGCATTCTAACAACTGCAAACATTGTGCGCGAGGGCGTTTCTGAAATAATAGAGCAAACTTTAAGCTCAAGCGAGTAAACGCGCTACAATCTTTCAGTTACATTTACTAATTTTTACATTTGTGCTGTTTGGCGGTTTTAAACGGAAAGGTTTTTAATGGCAGAAAATTTAAACAAGCAACAAAAAATTGAAGCTGCAGAAAAAATTTTAAATTACAGCTTCAAGAATAAACAGTTGCTTTTATCTGCCATAACGCACCCTTCTGCAACAGAAGGCATGCCTGTCAAGTACTCTTATGAGCGCTTGGAATTTTTAGGCGATTCTATTTTAGGTGCTGTTGTTGCAAACGCAGCTTTTGAGCGCTACGGCGATTTAGACGAAGGGGGCTTAACGCGCATTAAGGTGTCTCTTGTTTCTGGTACATCGCTGTCGCGCGTTGCAGAAAAGTTGGGGCTTTCAGGCGTTATTGTTTTTGGTTCGTCGGAAACGGGCACAGGTGGTCGTGGGCTTACATCAGCCCTTGAAAACGTTTACGAAGCAATTGTGGCAGCGCTGTTTTTAGACGGCGGCTCGGCTGAGGCATTTAAATTTGTTGAAACAACGCTTATTCCTTACATGTCGCACGACTTGGCAAAAGTTCCAGAAAGCCCAAAAAGTGCACTTCAGGAGCGCATGCAACTTGTGGGCATTACACCAACTTATGAGGTTTTGTCATCTAGTGGGCCTGCGCACGACAAAACATTTGTGGCTCAAGCATTTGCAGGTGGCTTTGGGCTTGCATGCGGCAGCGGTCGCACAAAAAAGGAAGCTGAAGCAAATGCTGCCAAAAAAACGCTTGACAACATTGATGTTTACTTAAAGCAAATTAACGAAAACAGCACACAGCAGGGTGCATAAAGGGTAGTTCATGTTTTTAAAAACGCTAGTTCTAAAAGGCTTTAAATCGTTTGCTGAAAAATCAACTTTGTCGCTAGAGCCTGGCATTACTGCAATTGTGGGGCCTAATGGCTCGGGTAAGTCTAACATCTCCGATGCGGTCTTGTGGGTTTTAGGTGAGCGTAATGCAAAGCATTTGCGCGGTCAGTCCATGGAAGACGTTATATTCAACGGCTCGTCTGCTCGCAAGGCTGCTGGTGTTGTGGAAGTTGAGCTTGTGCTAGACAACACTTGCAATACGCTTCCCGTTGAATTTAGTGAAGTTTCAATTGCTCGCAGGTTGTACAGAACAGGCGAGAGTGAATATTTAATTGGTGGCAATGTTGCCAGGCGCATGGACGTTTTAGACATTCTAAGCGAATGCGGGCTTGGTTCAACGTCGCATTCAATTATAAGTCAGGGCAACTTAAATGAAATTTTGCAGTCAAAGCCTGAAGAGCGTCGCGCGCTAATCGAAGAGGCAGCAGGCGTTTTAAAGCACAGGCAGCGCAAGGTAAAAAGCCAGCGCAAGCTTGAGCAAATGGACGTGTCGCTTAGTCGTGTGCGTGACGTTGTAGCTGAGGTAAAGCGCCAGCTAGGGCCACTTGAGCGCCGTGCTAAGCAAGCAAAAAAGCACGCGGAACTTACACGTGAGCTTCACGAAATTAGTTTGGCGCTAGCCGTGGACGATTTGCGCAAGCTTCAGAGCACGTGGGATAAAACGTGTGAAAGTGAGCAGGCACTTGCATCTGAAATTGCAGGCGCGCACCAAGCCATTTCAAAGGCGGAAGCAAAGGCGCAACAAGCCGATGAAGAAATTCGCAAGCACACACAAAGCACTGGGCAGCTTTCGAAAAAGTACCAGCGTGCAACAAACATAATTGAACGCTTTGATGGTGCTGTGCTTTTGCTTCACGAAAAGGCAAGGAATGCAAAGTCTAGCGAGGCTGACATTCGCATAAACATTGAGCAGGACGCCTCAAAGCAAAAAAGTGCTAAAGAGCAGCTTAAAACTTTAAAAGAAACGCTAGATGCAGCAAATAATGAAAAAGTTGAGGCCGATAAAAAAGTGTGCGATTTAAGCGAAAGGCGCACGCAGAATGAAAATTCAAGGCGCAGTTTGGAAAGTGAACTGCGCGAGCTTGAGAAGAAATCTAGCAGTAATTCAGGCGAACTTAAGCGCTTGCGCCAGGAGTTGCTAGACACTAAAGAGGCACTTACAACAAATAAGGCGAAAGCGTCGCTTGTAAAGTCGCGCAGTGCTGAACTTGAAAGCAAGCTTGAAACCGCAAACGCTAAGGCGCAAAGTGCAAGCGATGCCGCTAAGGTTACGCTTAGTGCTTACGATGCTGCTAAAGAGGCTGAGCATGCAGCTCAAGCAGAAGTTTCTGTTGCAATTGATGGCAGGCGCAAAGCACAGGAAGCACTGGACGTGGCTAAAGAAGCACACACCGTTTGTGCTGGTAAAATTTCTGCACTTGAAGCTGTTGAGCGTTCCGAAAGCGCAGGCGGTGCTGCACGTGCATGGCTTTTAGAGCATGCAAAAGCAAGTGGCAATGCGCTTTCGCAGCTGTCACACGTTATGCGTGTGGATGCGGGTTTTGAGCCTTTAGTTGAAGCGCTTTTAGGCCATGATGTTTCAGCTGTTGTTGCTGATAGCACAAGCAATTCCAAAGAGTTTGCAAACGCTGTAATTGAGTCTAGCAAGCCAGGGCGTGTGGCAATTATGGCAGCACCCGCAGGTGGCGCGGGCAGCAGCATTCAAAATGCGCTTGCAAATGTGCGGCAGATTGCTTCAAAGTTGCAGGGTGTGTGCCTGTTTGACAAAATTGACTGCAAGCCTTCAGTTTATGCAAGCGTTTTTGAAATTTTGGGCAACGTTATTGTTTTTGACACCTTCAGTGTTGCACTAAATGCCCAAGCAAGCGCAGTAAGTCAGAAATTTACTAACGTGTGTTTTGCAGCTTTAAGTGGCGAAATAATTTCTGCTAGCGGCAAAATTACTGTTGGCACTGCCGCTTCTGGTGAAGGCGGTGTTTTAAGCCATGCAAGGCAACTTGAGCACTTGTCGGGCGAACTTGAAACGGCAAGCAAAAAGCTTAATGAAGCAACAGCTGAGCTAAAACAAGCAGAGGCTACACTTCGCGCGGCGCAAGAAAAATCGCTTAAGTGCTGCGAAAACACTGCAAACTTGCGCGGTGGTGTAAAGTCTGCTGAAGCTGAAAGCGAAAAGGCTGCACGCGAGCTTCAAAATTTACAAAGCGAGTTTCAAAGTGTTACGCAACAGCACGCACAAGCACTTGAAGTGCTAGAACAGCAGCAACCTAATGTTGAGGTCTTGCAAGAGCGCATAAATAAACTTGAGCAAGAAGAAGTTTCAAGTACAAACAGAATTGCTGAAATTAAAAAGCTTGTAGTGCCGCTTCGCCAGGAAGCCGCACGCATTCGCGATGCACTTTCCGACGCTAAGCTAGCTTCAGCAAAGTTGCTTGAGCGCATAAATTATGCCAGGCGCATGGTGGAGTCAAAGCAGCGTGAAATTGACAGTGCGTCCAGCACGTCTAACACGCTTCAGCGTCAGCTTGTAACTAAAATTTGCGCACAGAAGCGTGCGAATGCGCTACTTGCAACAATTGATGTGCTAATCAACTCTGCACGCAAGCGCACACAAGCACTTGAACAGCAAACTCAAGCAGCTGAAAGCTCGTCAGCTAGTTTGCATGAGCAGGTTGATGCAGCGCGCAAACAAGCAGCCGATGCGCACGCAGCTTACGATACAATAAACTCAAAGCTATCTTCCGTTCGCGTGGAAAAAGGCAAACTTGAAATTCAAGTTAAAAGCGTTGTAAACAAAATTACTCAGGACATGCACGCTTCCCTTGAAAGTGCGCTTGAGCTGCCTGAACTTGAAGGCCGCGCGCAAGCAGAGCAAACGGAATATTCGCTAAAGCAGCGCATTTCTAAAATGGGCAACATCAACCCAGACGCTGCAAGCGAATACGATGAACTTAAAAGCCGCTACGATTATTTGTGCTCACAGCTTGATGATATGCACAGCGCAAGGCAAGCCCTTGGCAGGATTGTGCGCATTATAAACTCGCGCATGAAGACCGATTTTGAGCGCACATTTGCCCAGGTAAACGAAAACTTTTCTAGCATTTTTTCAACGCTGTTTCCAGGGGGTAGTGCAAACCTTACGCTAACGTGCCCGGAAGACATTGAAAACACAGGCGTTGAGGTAAACGCACAGCCGCGTGGCAAGCACATCACCAAAATGTCGCTTATGTCGGGCGGTGAAAAGTCGCTTTGTGCGCTGGCACTGTTGTTTGCAATCTATAAAATTCGCAGTGCACCTTTTTACATTTTAGACGAGGTTGAAGCTGCGCTTGACGACTTGAACATGCGCCGTTTGCTTGCTTATTTGGAATCAATTCGCAACGAAACGCAGCTGATTATGATTACACATCAGCGCCGCACAATGGAGGCGGCTGATGTTTTGTTTGGCGTGTCAATGCAGGTTGGCGGCATTACAAAAGTTATAAGTCAAAAGCTTGATCATGCGCTTAAATACGCAGAATAGGGGGCATAAATGGCTTTGTTTAAAAAAATAAGTTCTGGGCTTTTTCGCTCGCGTCAAAAGTTTAAGGAGGAACTGAACTTCTTGCTTGACCGCGGGCCTGACCTGGACGAAGATTTTTGGGACGGCTTGGAAGAAACGCTGATTATGGCAGACATTGGTGGTGCTGCCTCCGACGAGATTGTTGAAAACTTGCGCGAGGAAGCAACCCGCAAAGGGCTTGTTAGTGCATACGATGTGCTTGACATGTTAAATGATACAATTGCAAACACGTTTTACAGAACGGAAGACGACAGCAATTTGTTGGACAAAACACCAGCGTGCGTGCTGTTTGTGGGCATTAACGGCACCGGTAAAACCACAACGGTTGGCAAGCTTGCAAAAGAGGCAAGCGAGGCGGGCAAAACTGTAATTTTAGGCAGTGCCGACACGTTTCGCGCTGCTGCAATTGAGCAGTTGGAAGTGTGGGCTAAGCGCGCTGGCGTTGAAATTGTTTCGCGCGAGCGTGGCGCCGACCCTGCAAGCGTGTGCTATGACACACTTTCGCGTGCCGAGGAACTTGATGCAAACCTTGTGCTAATTGACACTGCTGGCAGGCTTCACACATCTGCCGACTTAATGCGCGAGCTTACAAAAGTTGTAAACGTTGTGCGAAAGCGTGCAAACATGCCAGTTTACACCGTGCTTGTAATTGATGCTACAACTGGGCAAAATGGCTTGGCGCAAGCGCAAGAGTTTAACCGTGAACTTGAGCTTGACGGTTTAATTGTTACAAAGCTTGACGGCACGGCAAAAGGTGGCATTGCCCTTGCGGTAAGCCACGACCTAAAGCTTCCAATAATTAAAATTGGTGTTGGCGAAGGCTTGGACGATTTGCGCGACTTTGACCCAAACGATTTTGCGCGTGCGTTTGTTGGCACGTTTGACGAGCGTGAAAAATAGGGCGTCAAACTCAAGCATAAGTTGCATTAGGTTTACATTTCTCAATTTCGATAGGGGCATTTAGTTTATGTTTAACAGTTTATCAGAGCGCTTGCAAGACATTATGGAAGGCTTGCGTGGCAAGGGCAAGCTTACCGAAGAGGACATTAACGCAGCTATGCGCGAAGTGCGCCTTGCAATGCTTGAGGCCGATGTTAACTTTAAAGTTGTAAAAAAGTTTGTTGCAAACACAAAAGAGCGCTGCCTTACGTCCGATGTTTTGGAATCGCTTACTCCGGCTCAAAATGTTGTGAAAATTGTAACTGATGAGCTTACGGAAATTTTAGGCTACACGTCCTCGAAGCTTGTGCTTTCAAGCCGCATCCCAAACGTTATTATGCTTGTTGGTCTTCAGGGTTCGGGCAAAACTACTGCTGCCTCAAAGCTTGCATACAGGCTTAAAGGTGAAGGGCACAACCCGCTCTTGGTTGCTTGCGACGTTTACAGGCCTGCTGCTGCTGACCAGCTTGAAACCCTTGGCAAGGAAATTGACGTGCGCGTGTTTCGTGGCGACGGCAAAAACCCTGTTGAAATTGCAAAAGCTGGCATACAGGATGCAATAGACAACATGCGCGATGTTGCAATCGTAGACACGGCAGGCCGCTTACACATTGACGAAGAAATGATGCAGGAAGTCTCGGAAATTAAAAGTGCCATAAAGCCCGACCAAATTCTAATGGTTGTTGATGCAATGACTGGCCAAGATGTTGTAAATGTTGCAACTGAATTTGCAAAACAGGTTGATTTCGACGGCGTTATTATGTCGAAGATGGACGGTGACGCCCGTGGTGGTGGTGCGCTTTCCATTCGCGAACTTACTGGCAAACCAATTAAATTTATAAGTAGTGGCGAAAAGCCAGATTCGCTAGATGCATTTCACCCAGAGCGCATGGCAAAGCGCATTTTAGGTATGGGTGACGTTATGTCGCTTATTGAAAGCGCTGTTAAAACACAGCAAAGCGAAGAAGAAGCGGCAGAGGCTGAGAGGTTTTTGAAAAACCAGTTTACGCTTGACGACTTTATTGCTGCTAACAAAAAAATTAAGAAAATGGGTGGCGTTAACAAGCTAATTTCTGCACTTCCTGGCGGCGACAGAATGCTAGGCTCTGGCAAAATTGACAGCAAAATGCTTGATAAAATTGAGGTTATTGTAAGTTCAATGACAAAGCTTGAACGCGTGCGCCCGCAAGTTTTAAACGGTAGCAGGCGCAGGCGAATTGCTGAAGGTGCAGGTGTTAGCGTGACTGAAGTAAACCAGGTTATAAAACGCTACAATGAAACAAACAAAATGATGAAGCAAATTATGCCTGCTGCTAATATGTTTGGTCAAGGTGGCAAGAAGGGCAAAAAGGTTAAAAAGCCTGGTGGGCTTTTTGGCAAGCTTATGAATGAAGGCTTTAATGCCAACATTGACGCTAGTGACATTCAGCGCATGAAAGACATGATGAAATAGAAATTTTTGTATCATTCTGAATAATTTCAAGAAAGGGTTACAAGATTAGTTAAGTGCAACTGGAAGGCTAAATGGCAAATAATTTGGAACATAGCAGACGGAATAAACCTCATACACCAGGCGTTTTTATAACATTTGAAGGTGGCGATGGCGTTGGCAAAACCACGCATTTACGCAACTTAGCCGAGGTCTTAAAAAGCCAAGGGCTTGAGGTTTTGTGCCTGCGCGAGCCTGGTGGCACGCAAATTAGCGAGCAACTTAGAAGCATTGTGCTTAATTCATCCAACAGCGAAATGTGTGCCGAAAGCGAGCTGTTTACATTTGAGGCTGCGCGTGCACAGCTTGTGTCTGAAGTTATTATGCCTGCTCTGCGCCGTGGTGCGGTTGTTTTGTGTGACCGTTTCATTGATTCAACTGTTGTGTATCAAGGTTTTGGACGCGGGCTTGATGTCAGCTTCATTAAGCAGGCCAACAACATTGCTTGCCAAGGGTTGCTGCCACACCGAACACTGCTTTTAGTTGCAGGTGGTGCTGAAGTTGGCCTTAAGCGTGCAAGCGAGCTTTCATGCCCTGACCGCATGGAGCGTGCGGGCATAAACTTTCACTCGCGAGTGGTTCAAGGGTTTTTGCAACTTGCAAGCGAAAACGAAAGCCGCATTAGGGTTGTTCAATCGGGCGGGGAAACATCGAAAACCGCACTTGCAATTCTAAGTGAGCTAACCGACATTTTCCCATGGCTTGAAACGTTTATGCGCGAGCATGAACGTGAGTTTTGCCACTTAGATGCCACGCGCACACATGAAGGGCGCATTCACTTAAACGCTTACGGCAGCGAAACGCACAATTAGGCAGCGCAAGGTTAGTTTATGGCAGATGCTTTTGACAATGTTTTAGGCCAAGCGCGTGTAAGGGCTTTTTTGCGTACAGCTGTTGAAAAGGGTCGCGTAAGCCATGCGTACCTGTTCGCAGGGCCTGCAGGCTCTAACAAAACCGAAGCTGCTATTGCTCTGGCGCAGGCAGTTTTGTGTACGGAAGGCAAAGCAAAAGGTGTTGCAGGCTGCACAACTTGTACAACTTGCAAAAAAATTGCAAAGCACACCCACCCCGATGTGAAAATTCTTGAACCTGCAGGCGCGAAGGGTTATTTAATCGAGCAAATTCGCGATATTATTCAAGATACAACGCTAAGCCCAATTCAAGCGAAAAAGAAAATTTACATCTTCAGAGAAGTTGATGCATTTAATGTGCAATCGGCTAACGCGTTTTTAAAAACGCTTGAAGAGCCACCTGCAAACGTTATTGTAATTTTGCTGGCTAACAGCAAGGAAGCTGTTTTACCCACAATTGTGTCGCGCTGCTGCGTTGTACCTTTTGCAAGCACGCCGCCTAGCATGGCTTGTGGCATGGTGGTGCAAAATGCAAGTTGCACGCAAGAGCAGGCGCGTGCTGCCCTTCAAGCGTGCGATGGCGTTGTTAGGCGCGCCGTTGAGTTTGTGTCTTCCAATGAGCGCATGGAATTTCGCACTAAAATTCTTCAGGTTCTAGCGGGGCTTTATGCTGCGGACGACATTTATGTAATTAACAGTGCGTCTGAAATCGTTCAAAACATTAACTTGCCACTTGACACGCTGCGCGCAAAGCAAGAGCAAGAGCTTGCTGAAAATGCCGATTGTTTAGCAAAGTCGGCGATTCGGCAAATTGAGGCAAAAAACAAGCGCCAAATTAGTGCTAAAACCCAGCAAAATTTGCGCGAGGTTGTATCAATTGTGCGCTCGTGGTTGCGCGATTTGGCTGTTGTATGCGAAGGCGCACCTGAACTTGTTGCAAATGCCGATGCGGCCCGTGCGCTAGAAAAAGCAGCAAAATGTACAACTAGTGCACATTGCATGGCGGCAATTTGTGCGTGTGATGCATGTCTTTACGCATTCACTTATAATGTTTCACCCGAAACATGCATTGACGCGCTTTTGTTTGAAGTGCGCGATGCTTTGTATGACAATAAACTTTAAAAATTTTTGGCGCTTAGCCAATTTTATATTTATTAGAAACGAGACATTTTATGGTACGCATAGCACCTGTTAATTTGGCATTTAACCCAAATTTGCTTTGGTTTGATGCTGGCAATTTAAACATTGAAGTTGGCCAAAACGTTATTGTGAACACGGCACGTGGTGTTGAATTTGGCAAAATGGTAAAAGAGGTTTTCGACGCAACCGATGCCGACATTGAAAGGCTTAAAAGCCCACTTCAAAGCGTTGTTCGCGTTGCCAATGAACAAGATGCTGAAAAAAATGAAAAGCTTGAACAAAAAGCAAAAGAAGCATTGGTTACGTTTCGTGAACTTGCAGCTGAAACGTGCAAAACCATGCATCCAGTTTCTGTTGAGTACCTTTTCGACGGCAACAAGGCGGTGTTTTATTTCGAGGCACCAAAGCGCCTTGATTTCAGGGAGCTTGTTCGCAAGCTAACCCATGCGCTGCACGTGCGCGTTGACATGCGCCAAATTACCGTTCGCGACCGCGCAAGAATTGTTGGCGGCTTTGGCCATTGCGGTGAAGAGCTTTGCTGCAAGCGTTTTGGGTGTGGGTTTTCGCCTGTTTCAATTCGCATGGCAAAAGAACAAAACCTTACGCTTAACCAGCAAAAAATTTCAGGTATGTGTGGCAGGCTAATGTGCTGTTTGCGCTATGAATATGAAGCTTACAAAGATTTCAACGCGCGCTGCCCAAAGGTTGAATCGAAAATCAAAACACCTGATGGCGAGGGCGAAGTTGTTAGCATAAATGTGCCTAAAGAAACCGTAAGCGTCAAAGTTGGCGACAAATCGGCAGTGGATGTGCCACTTGCAAGCTTTGATGAACCTACGGGCACTTCAAAGCGGCCTAATGTAATTGGCGAAGAAGCGTGGCAGGAAGCTTGTGCACCTAAAATTACTGAATCGCCTGAGCTAATAGTGTCCGCATTTAGTGGCGCACAAATTTCGGGTGGCGGCAAACTTGCAGACCGCGAAAAAACAAGGCAGCGCAATGCAAAAGTTGTTAAGAACAAAGCCAAGCGCAAAAACGCGCAGCAAAAGCAAAAAGCCGCTGGCAAAAACAAGCGCAAGCGCTCAAACAGAAAGCCTAAGGGTGCGAAGAACAATGGCAATGGTAACAAGAATACAAATTTGAAGGCTGCAAAGAACGAATTTAACAACAGCCACAGCAGCAAAAAAACAAGTGGGCGCAAAGTGCGCCGCCGTTCAATAAAGCTAAACACAACTTCTGGCAGCAAGAACAGTTCAAAGGACCAGCAAGAACGCCGCAGAAATGCTAATGCTTCGCAAAACCGCCAGAAGGCCTCGGGGTCCGCGCAAAAAACTGCAAAGTACCCAGGGCAAAAGTCGGGGCGTGCGCAAAGGCGCCAAAGTGGGCAGCAAAAAAATAACAGCAAGAAGTAAGAAAGCACCAAGAAATTTGTTAAGGCAATAAGCCTATACTTTTCTTGGTTTTGCTTTCGGTGTAGCATATCAATATGGCAATTTTTTAGTTTAAGGCAGTTTCGTGGAAGAAAACTTTGAGTTACTAACCGATTTATATCAGCTTACCATGGCGCAGGGCTATTTTGCCAGCGGTAAGCTTAAGCAGCAAGCTTGCTTTCATGCTTATTTTCGCGATTGGCCATTTAATGGTGGCTATGCAATAGCGTGCGGCATGGCGCAGCTTAGCGAACTTATTTCAGGGTTTTCGTTTAGCAGTGAAAATATTGATTATTTGGCATCGCTTGATGCACCCGCTGGCGGCAAGTTGTTTTCACTTGAATTTTTGGAATACTTAAAAACTTTTACGCTTAGCGTAAACGTTGATGCTGTGCCTGAAGGCACAGTGGTGTTTCCAAACGAGCCACTCGTTAGGGTAGCAGGTCCCATTCTTCAGTGCCAGTTGCTTGAAACGGCGCTGTTAAATTGCATAAACTTTCAAACGCTTATTGCCACAAAAGCTGCGCGCATTTGTGGCGCTGCAGCGGGCAGGCCAGTGGCAGAGTTTGGGCTGCGCCGTGCGCAAGGCGCGTGCGGGGGCGTGTGGGCAAGCCGCGCTGCAATTGTTGGCGGGTGCGCTTCAACGTCAAACGTGCTGGCAGGAAAGATGTTTGACGTGCCAGTGTCTGGCACTCATGCGCATTCGTGGGTTATGTCGTTTGACAGTGAACTTCAAGCGTTTCGCGAATATGCGCGCCAATTCCCAAACAATTGCGTGCTTTTGGTTGACACCTACAACGTGGAAGACGGCATTAAAAATGCCATAACAGTTGGCAAGGAAATGCAACAGCGTGGGCAAAAACTTGCCGGCATTCGCATAGACTCAGGCGATTTAGCATGGCTTGCAAGCAAAGCCCGACACATGCTAGATGCAGCAGGGCTTATTGATTGCAACATTGTACTGTCTAACGATCTAGACGAGCTTACAATCCGCTCGCTCATTGACCAGGGCGCGCCGGTGAACAGCTTTGGTGTTGGCACAAAGCTTGCATGCGCCTATGACCAGCCAACGCTTGGCGGGGTGTACAAGCTCTCCGCTACAAAAGCAACTGAAAACAGTGCTTGGGAAGACACACTAAAAGTAACTGGCAACTCCTCTAAGCTAACATTTCCTGGCGTGTTAGACATTCGCCGCTATGTTTTTGATAGCGGCAAAATTGCAGGCGACATGGTGTTTGATGTAAACCATGAAGTTAACGCGCAAGAAATTGCTGTTGACCCAGCCGATGTTCTTCGCCAAAAAAAGTTAGGGGGTTTAAGCTACACAACGTTGCTAAACCCACTTGCTCGCAATGGCAAAGTTGTTTTGAATAATAGTGAATGCAGTGCGCTTGCGGCGCAAAAGCGGGCTAAGTTGGGGCTTGAAAGTTTAGACGAAAGTCAAAAGCGCCTGTTAAAACCACACACTTACCCAGTGGGGCTTGAAAGTGGCTTGCATAAACGTCGTTTGGATTTAGCAAAAAAGCTAAGGGGGGCAAATGATTAGAATTGTAACCGATTCCGTTTCTTCAGTTTCAGCTGATGAAGCTAAGAAACTTGGCGTGGAAGTTGTTTCGCTTTTTGTCCACCACGAAGGGCGTGAATTTGAAGATGCAACAATGGACTTAGATGCGTTCTACGAAAACATTTACGACATGAAAGATAACATTCCAACTTCAAGCCAGCCGAGTGCAAGTGCTTTTGAAGAAGTGTTTGAGCAGGCAGCTGCTGCGGGCGATGAAGTGTTGGGAATTTTCATTTCCGTGCGCATGTCTGGCACGCATGACAATGCCCTGCGCGCTGCAAGAAGTGTGGCTGCGCGCCACGTTGGTTTTAAGTTTCGCATTGTTGATACCGCATCGTGCGGCTTTGACGAAGGCATGATTGTGCGTGCGGCAGCAAGTGCGCGGGCGGCTGGCAAAACGCTTGATGAGTGTGCAAAAGCAGCTGAAGATGCCATTGTGCGCACACGGTTTTTGTTCACACCTGAATCGCTTGTTTTCTTGCAGAAGGGTGGCAGAATTGGCAATGCCGCGGCATTCATTGGCAGCTTAATTCAGCTAAGCCCTGTGCTTTCGGTGCGCGATGGCATGACGTGCACCTATGCAAAAGTGCGCACTCAAAAACGTGCGTTAAACAAAATGGTTGCAGTCTTAAAACAGGACATTGAAGCGCATGGCTTGTGCGACATTGTGGTGCACTACATTGGCAGTAAAGTGCCTGCTGTTGAATGGGCGCGCGAAGCAATTGAGCCAGTTGTTGGGCGTGCTGTGGAAGTTTTGCCAGTAAGCCCAGTTATTGGGCTGCATGTAGGGCCTTCTGTTGGAATGGTGTACAGGTGTAATAATGCTATTGATGGCAAAATTACTGCCAGCAGAAGTTTTGTTGTTAGTGCATAAAGTAAGTTTTGCGCAAGCTGTTTGTTTTTAAATGGTTTTGGTGCAAAAACAATTAGCAAAAAAAGGGCAGGTTTAAATGAAATCACAGGTTAAGTGCAATTTAATAATTGATTCTTGTTGCGATTTGCCATACGAAGTTGTAAACCGCCCAGGCATTAGCCTGCTTAAATTCCCGTATGCTGGCAACGATGGTGAACACGTTGACGATTTTTACCAAAGCATAACGCCCCACGATTTTTTTGAAAGCATGCGAAGTGGCAATGAGCCTAAAACAGCACAAGTGCCAATGAACGTGTTTCACAGCGTGTTTTCTGCTGCCATTGAAACTGGTGTGCCAACAGTGTACTTAAGCTTCACCAGCGGGCTTTCGGGAAGCTTTGAAACCGCATGCATGATGCGCGATAAATTGGTTGACGAAAACCCTGAAGCCGAGCTTTACGTTGTGGACACAAAACTTGCATCTGTTGCTGAAGCGCTTTTGGTTTACGAAGCCATTAACCAGCGCGAGCGCGGCATGAGTGCTGCTGAACTTGCAGCTTGGGCTGAAGAAGCGCGTTATTTTGTTGATGCAGAGTTTATGGTTGACAATTTAGAAGCGCTTCAGCGTGGCGGGCGCATACCAGCGTCTGTGGCTTATGCGGGTGCTAAGCTTGATGTAAAACCGCTGCTAAACATAACGCTAGACGGCAAACTTGGGCTTTGTGGTGTTGCTCGGGGCAGAAAAAAAGGCATTCGGCAGCTTGCCGAGTTTGTAAAAACTCGCATAGGCGACAAAGTGCCAGGGCGCTGCGTTGTAATTGGCAATGCCGATTGCGAAAAAGATGCAACTCGTTTAAAAGAGATGCTGCAAAAACACGACAGTGACTTGCTGTTTTTGGAAAGCAGCATAGGCCCTGTTATTGGAAGCCACACAGGACCTGGCATGTTAGCAGTTGTTTTTTGGGGAAGCGACAGGCGGACCGACATTTCAATTGCAGAAAAAATTGCGCGCAAAGTAAAGCGTGAGGGTTAGCATAAATGCTGCATTTCTCGTGCAAGAAGCTTTATGCCTGCGCTTTGCATCGCGCAAGTTAAATTAGAACATCTAATTAAAAGCGTTTTGAATACTCACGCTGAACTTGGCAAATGCATGTTGTGTCCACGCGCTTGTGGCGTTAACAGAAACGCTGGGCAAATAGGTGTGTGCAAAGCAGGTGCGCAGGTGCAAGTGGCGCGCGCAGCGCTTCACTTTTGGGAAGAGCCACCAATTAGTGGCACAAACGGCAGCGGCACTATATTTCTTTCGCATTGCGCGCTGCGCTGTATTTACTGCCAAAACCATGAAATTGCACATGCAGGCTTTGGCAAAGTTGTAAGTGAAAACGAGCTTGCAAAAATGTGCTTGAACTTGCAGAGCCAAGGCGCGCTTAACATAAACTTTGTAACGCCAACGCATTATGCACCACAAATTAGAAGTGCCATAAACATTGCAAGAAAGGCGGGGCTTAGCCTTCCCATTGTGTGGAACACAGCAGGCTATGAAACAGCTGATGCAATTTGTGCAAACAACGGCTTTGTAGACATTTACCTTACAGACTTTAAGTATGCAAGCAGCGCGCTAGCAAAAAATTTCTCTGCTGCACCAAATTACCCAAGCACAGCGCTTGCAGCAATTGAGGCAATGCTTGCGCAAGTTGGCAGCCTGGCGTTTGACACGCATGCGAAAAATGAGCGCATGACGCGTGGCGTTGTTGTGCGACATATGCTTTTGCCTGGGTGTTTAGAAGATTCTAAGCGCGTTGTTAAAACGCTTTGGCAGCATTTTGGGGAAAGCGTTGCGCTTTCGCTTATGAACCAGTACACGCCTGTGCTTGCAACTCAAGCGCAAAAAGGCAGCGTATGGGCGCAAAAGAGGCTGCAGCAATTCCCTGAACTTGCAAACACTGTTTCAAACGGCGAATACGAACAGTTGCTAGATTATGCCGATGGCCTTGGAATAGAAAATTACTTTTGGCAAAGTGGTGGCACTTGCAGCGAAAGCTTTATTCCAGAATTTAATTTGAGCGAGCTTTAAACCCTACCCTAAACTTTTTTTGCAAGCAAACTGCAAGGTTTTTGCAAGGTTTGCGCAAAATCGCACGTCCATAATGCTTTTTAGCTTTTGAAGACATTTAAGGGGCGTGGTTTTAAACATGAAAAGAAACAAAGCCATTATTGCTGGTGTTTTGTGTGGCGTGGCTGCTGCGGCGTGCGTGTTTATGTATGCGCAAAGCGTGAAAGCGGACGCGGATGCCGCGCGTGCTGAGGCGCTTGCGCGCTATGGTGGCGAGCAAGTGGAAGTGTGCGTGGCCAAGCGCGACATTGCGGCAGGCGAAAACGTTGATGCTTCAAGCATTGAAACAAAACTTTGGGTGGCAGACCTGCTGCCCGCAAATTCCATTAGAAACGTCAACGATGTTGTGGGTACGAAGGCATCGTCGCTTGTACTTGCTGGCGAGGTGTTAACGCAGCGGCGCTTTCAAGGCGATGACGTTAAGCTAGATGTGCCAAGCGGCAAGTGCGCTGTAAGCCTTGCCGCGAAGGATGTACAAGCGGTGGGTGGTGCCGTGTGCGCTGGCAGCGTTGTTGATATTTATGCAACGGGGTCGGCATCAACAGAGGCACTTGCGCGTGGTGTGAGCGTGCTTGCAACAAGTTCGAAAACATCGCAAACATCAAGTTCAAACGATTCTAAAACATCGTGGGTAACTGTTGCTATTGCAAGTGAGCAGGCAGAAGAGCTTGTTTCAGCAGCGCAAAAAACAGACATCTACTTCACTATTCCTGCCACTACTGGGCAAAATTAGAAAGGTAAAATTATGGCATATGTAGCATTATGCACGGACAAAGAAAGTGTTTTGCAGCCTGAGCTTATTGGGCTTGCAGGCGAGAATTTGGGCGCGCAAAAATGGCTGGATGTTTTTACATCTGCCGAGGATGCAAGGGCAAAAATTGCGCAAACACCCGACTTGAGGGAAGTGTGGGTTGCATCTTGTTCGCAGGTAGCCCCCATAAACCTAGCAGCAACGCTTAAGGCCGACAACAAACAATTGCATGTTTGCATGCTGTCTGAACAGGAGTCGGGCTCGCTTAAGAGCAGGTCAACATCGGCTGGCATTGATGCGTCGCTGTCGCCACAAGCATTTGCCAGCCGTTATGCAAAGTGGAAGCAAGCTTGTGGGTTGAGCGCTGCTAGTGCAAGCAGTGCTAGGCGTGCGAATGACGTGCAGGTTGGAAGCGAGAGCAGTGCTAAGGCGGCGGCAACAAAAGCTGCAAGCAACCCATTAGGTAGTGCAGCAGCTAATTTGACAAGTACCCCGCATGGGGCAACACAAAGCGAGCGTGCCCAAGTTGAGCGGGCTGCGCAAGTTCCAAGCGATGTGCCAACGTATACGCCAGCGTATGCAACAAGTGCAGCGGGCATGCAAGACGCAAGCAGCGCGATTGAAAGTGCGCCAAAAAGCCATGGTAGCCCATCACCTTTGCAGCAGCAAGCTAAGCCTGTAAATGCCAACAGTGCATTCATATTGCCAATTGTTAGTGGAAGCGGTGGCTGCGGCAAAAGCAGTGTGGCACTTATGGCTTCGCTAATTTTGCAGAGTTCGGGCTTAAACACTTTGCTTATAGACTTCGATTTGCAGTTTGGCGACATTGCCCAGCTTTTAGGTGAGCAGCACCCACTTCGCATTGACGAGGCGCTTGAAGTGCCATCTAGCTTGCTAAAGCTTAAAGCTGCGGGCAACATGCCAGCGCTTTTAGCGGCACCAACGCACGTGGAGCTTGCTGAATCAATCGCTAATAAGGCAGGGCAGCTAATAGATTCTGTGGCGGGAAGCTTTGATGTTATTGTTGCAAACACCGGTTCTTCGTGGGCGGAGCAACATGCTGTGTTGCTGGAGCGTTGCACAAAGGCAGCGTTTTTAATAGACCAGCGCCAAACATCGCTCGCAGCAACAAAGCGAGCACTAGACCTTTGCGCACGCTGCGGCATTGCGCAAAACCCATTCGTTTATGTTTTGAATGGCTGTGCTAAAGGCGCTCCGCTTACCTCCATTGACGTCTCATGCGCACTTCGCGGCGCAAGTGTTTATGAACTTGCTGATGGTGGGCCTGACGTTGAGGATTTGCTCTCGGCTGCTTCCCCATTTGAGTTAATAGATGCTGGGAGCCCATTTGTGGAAGACATAACAAAGCTGTTAAGCGAGCTTTTGCCAGAGGAAAAGGCATCGAAATTAAACGTGAGTAGTGAGCAAGGTGGCTTTTCGCTATTTAGAACACAGCGCAAATCGCGCAAAAAGAAAAGAGGTTAGTTTTATGTCATTGTATGAAAGAGCACAAACGCTCTCGCCTATTGTGGTTAGCGCAGCACCAGAAGACGATGCAACGCTTGCAAACTTGAAGGTTGATGTGCAGCGTTTTGTGTCAATCGACGACATTGCAGCGCTTTTAACGAATTACCCGCATCGCGCAAAAAGTGAGTTGCTTGGTGCATGCCGGCAAGTGTTTCAAATGCCTAAGTGGGTTCAAGTGCCTGAGTATAAGCGTGAGGAGCTTCGTGTGGCACTGCTAAACGAGGTGTTGGGTTTTGGCCCTATTGAGCCTTTGCTAGAGGATAGCGAAGTGACGGAAATTATGGTGAATGGCCCAGGTAATGTCTACTTCGAAAAGGACGGCAAGCTTGTGCGCAGCAAAACAACGTTTACAGACCAAGCGCAACTGCGGGCGTTGATTGACCGCGTGCTTGGGCCTTTAGGCAGGCGCGTTGATGAGCAGTCGCCAATGGTAAACGCTAGGCTGCCAAAAGGCCATCGCGTAAATGTGGTTATGCCACCGCTTGCACCAGATGGGCCAGCTATCACAATTCGCAAGTTCACGCAGCGTGTTATATCGCTTGATGACATGTGCGATTCTAACTCGCTTGATGAGCACATGTTGCAATTTCTAACTTGGGCTGTTCAGGCGTGCAAAAACGTTGTTGTCTCAGGTGGTACGGGCAGCGGGAAGACCACGCTTTTAAACGCGCTTTCGTGTTGTATTCCCCACGAGGAGCGAATAGTGACCATCGAGGACACAGCAGAGCTTAGGTTTTTGGAGCACCCGCACGTTGTGCGCTTGGAAGCTAGGCCTAAAAACGCTGAAGGGGCAGGGGAGGTTACAATTCGCGATTTAGTTGTAAACGCACTTCGCATGCGCCCCGACCGCATTGTTGTTGGCGAGTGCAGGGGCGCTGAAGCTGCTGACATGTTAACTGCCATGAACACAGGTCACGATGGTTCGCTTACAACGCTGCATGCCAATTCGCCAAGCGATGTTATGGGGCGTCTTGTAACCATGGTGCGCTATGGCGTTGATTTGCCAGTGGATGTGATTGAGGCAAATGCAGCAAGTGCGTTTGACGTTATTGTGCAAACGTCGCGTGCGCTAGATGGCTCGCGCTTTGTAAGCGAGGTGGCAGAATACAAGTTTTGTGAGAAGACGCGTGCATGTGAGGTGCACACGTTGTTCTCGCGCAAAAACCATGAGTGCGCAGGCATTTGGCATACAGCACCTGAGTGGGTGCGCACGTTAGGGGACACAAGCAGCGTTGATGAGCAGGAGGTGTGCGAGTGGCTCTCGGATTTATTTGGGCCTATTTAGCAGTTGCGCTTGCATTTGCAGCAGCATTTGTGCTTGCAAGAAACTTTGCGCTTTATGGCAGGCGTGCGCTTTTGCGCGCAGGTGCTGCCCGTGGTGGTGCAAGCGGCATGTTTTCGCACTTGGCAGCACATGGCGTTCGTTGGGCTATGCCTGCAGCAAGGTTGCTTTTGAAACATGCGCGAATTAAAAAGTTTGCGCATGAGCTTAAGTTTTGCTTGCAGCTTCGCGGTGTGTTTTCAACAGCTGAAAGTGCGCTTTCGCTTTTAGTAGCGCTTGTATGCATTGCAGGGCTTGTGTGTGGCTTGGTTGCGCAAACGCCAGTTGCTGCTGTTGCTGGTGGTGCGTGTGTTTGCGCTGTGGTCGCCGTAAGGGTAGGTTCAGTAAAGGAAGCGCAAAAAGAAGCTATGCGCAGCGCATTGCCAAACGTGTTGCACTCCATGGGGGCATGCTTTAGCGCTGGGTTTTCGCTTTTGCAAACGTTTCAACAAATTGCTAGTGAAATCACAGGGCCGCTAAAGCAGCGCTTTGGCACGGCAGCTCATGCGCTTGAAGCGGGGCAAGGTGCAGACGTGGCAATTGATGAGCTAGTGGGCGGCGTGTCTGCAAATGAGCTTAAGTTTGTCGCAGTCGCGCTAGACGTGCAGCACGAAGCTGGTGGCAGCATGAAGCATGTGCTTGAAGCTGCGCGCGACAGTGTGGAAAGCCAGCTTAAACTGCGGCAAAGTTTGAAGGTTCAAACTGCACAAGCGCGCCTTTCGGCTCGTGTTGTAACCATAATGCCTTTTGCGCTTGTTGCAGCTCTGTCGCTTTTAAGCGAAGGGTTTTTAGAGCCATTTTTCACAAGTGTAGCAGGCGTTTGCTTGCTGTGCGCTGCCCTTGTTATGCAGCTTGCAGGCGTGCTTATGGTACGCCGCATGCTGGCTGTGGAGGTGGAATAATATGGCGCAGTTATTTTTCGTTATTGCAGGGGCAGCGTTTGCATTTTTTGCAGTTGCTTGCATTGTGTTTAGCGCAGCTAGTAAAAAGCGAAAGGGCAAGGCAAAGCCTAGAGCGCCTGATGTTTGCGCTGAAATGAGGGGTTTGAGCTTTGCTAATGTGCGGTGCATAAATTATATGGCGCAGCTTACGCGGCGCATGACGCTTGGGAAAGCAGGGTTTATTTTGCCAAGTGTGCCAGGTGCTTTTAGTTACAAGAACTTTGAGGCCGACATTGAATTGTCGGGGCTTGGGAAGGTTATAGAGCGTAGCGCTTTTAACCAGGCGCAAGTTAGGTTGTGTTTACTGTTCGCTGTTTGTGCTGGTTTGCTTGGGCTTTTGCTTTCAAATGAACTTGGTGCAGTTGGCTGTATTTTAGGCGCGTTTTTTGGCTTTAGGCTGCCAGCAAAAAGCTTAAAAGTTGCAAAGGCAGCACGCACAGATTCGCTGGAACGAAGTTTATCGGAGCTTTTGGAAGTTGTGGCACTAGGTGTTAGAAGTGGGCTTTCGTTTGACAGAAGCTTGCGTCTTTACACACAGCACTTTTCTTGTGCACTTGCACGCGAGTGCGAGGCTGCGCAAAAGCGTTGGAGCTTAGGGCTTGCAAGCCGTGAGGATGCACTGAAGGATTTAGCAGCATCATATGATTCAGCTTTGTTTAGTCGTGTTATTGCATCCGTAGTGCGCTCGCTTCGTTTTGGAAGTTCACTTGGCCCCACACTTGAAGCTGCGGCTGGGCAGGCAAGGGATAAGCGGCGTGTGCACATTCAAGAACATGTTGCAAAGGCGCCAGTAAAAATGATGATTCCAACAGGGACTTTAATTTTGCCAGCAATGCTTTTGCTGGTGCTAGGGCCAGTTTTGTTGGAGCTAATGAAGGGGTTTTAGTTATGTATAACAAATTAGTTTGCAGAGCACAAAAACAAGCAGCGCGTGCAAGGTGCAACTTGTGTTTGCTTCGCAACCGTGAAAGCGGGCAGGGAACAACTGAGTATGCAATTTTAGTTGGCGTTTTAGTTGTTATTGCCATTTTAGCAATAACTGTTTTTCGCCCAAAGCTTCAAGAACTTTGGGATGCAATTTCCGATGGCATCAACGGTTTGTAAAGCGAGCTCTCGTGATTTTTAACACTGCGAACATGTTGCGGCAAAGGCTTATGTGGCTTGCTAAAAACAGACTGTTTATGAGCACTTTTGGCCAGTGCAGCGCAAATGGGCAATCAACTGTTGAGTTTGCCATAGTTGCTGGCGGTTTTATGGTTGTTGTTATTGGGCTTGCGTCTATGTGGCGTGCGGCATCATCGGGTTTATTTGTTGAGCATGCGCTTTCAGTTGCATCGCACCATTTGCAGCAAGTGATACCTGCTGCCATAAGTGACATTTTTCTATATTAAGTTTGAAGGGGGTGGCAAGTTTATATGGCTTTCTTCGGGAAGAATAGCGAATGTGGTCAAGCAACAATTGAGGCTGCAATTTTAATTCCAGTGCTTTTTATTGTGCTTCTAATGTTGGTGCAGCCAGCAATTTTGCTCTATGACCGTGTGGTCATGAAAGCTGCTGCAAGTGATGCTTGTCGCCTTCTTGCAACTAAAACGTCTGCATCAGGTTCAATGGATGCAAGTGTCGAGGCATTTGTGCGCCACAGGCTTGGTGCTGTGCCACCTGTTTCGTGCTTTCACGTGCATGACGGCAATTGCAGCTGGGACATTAAAACTAGCGGCGGCGAAACAAGTGCAAATGTAAGCGTTGCCATTGAAACGAAGGTAAAGCCACTTCCGCTGTTTGATGTGGGTGCTTCACTGCTTGATGCTGTTGATGGTGATGGGTACTTAAGCGTTAAAGTTGAAGTTCAAAGAACAGTTCAGCCTGATTGGGTGCAATCTAGCCCGCATAAGCTAAACCCTAAGGCGTGGGTGGAAGCGTGGCAAGAATGATACATATAACATGCCATGACGAACGCGGAATGACAACGGCTGGTATGGTTGTTGCTCTTTTGCTTACGCTTTCAATGATATTCTCAACTGCACAGGTTTACAGAATTCAGTCTGTTGCTTCTAAGGTGCAAAGTGTTGCTGATGCTAGCGCACTTGCAGCACAAAATGTTGTAGGTGAGTTTATGATTGCTGTGCGGCTTTGCGATGCTGTTGTGCTTTCGCTGTCACTAACTGGGCTTAGTGCCACGGGGCTAGGCGTTGTTGCAATTTGTGTGCCAGGTGGGCAGGCTTTAGGCGAAAAGTTTATAGAGGCTGGCAAAAAAGTAATAGACAGCCGCGATTCATTTTCGAAGCGTGCAGTGGAAGGTCTAAACAAAGTCCAGCGTGCTTTGCCGTTTTTGTCGGCTGTTGCTGCTGCAAGCGTTGCAAGTGCTAATGGGAAGGGTGGCGCACAGTATGCAGCCATTGCAATTTCAGTGCCATCGCAAACGCAGAACATAAACGAAGCAAGCGATGGCGGCGCTGCTCGGGGTGCGCAAGGTGTAGCAGATAGCGAGGCTGGTGATATTAAGCGGCTTGCCCAAGAAGCTGAGCAGGCTGCAAACGAGGCGAACAGTGCAAAGGAGCGCGGGTTTCAAAGTGATTGCGGTGGGGCGCCAGGTTATTGTATGTATGAGCGTGCAAGCACGCTTGCAGGCATGACGGGTGTAAGCAACCCAAAGTATTCAAGCGTTGATGCGTGGAGCTTTTCGGTGGCACTTAAACGTGCGCGCGCTTATTACCCCGAGCGCCTTGTAAAAGAGCAGCCCACAGGCTCATCTGTTGCGGCGCAAGCTCAATCGCATTTGCGCAAGAAGTTTTATGAGTATGCCCAGCGCGAAGTGGCAAAAGGTTATGTGCACGAAAGCGATTCAAGCTTTGATGCCTACTTCCCGCGCTTGCCAAAAAACACTACGGAAATGAAGCAGACAACGCTCTACACCGATGTAGCTTACCCATGCACTAGAAATGAAGACGGCAAGCTTGTGATGCATGCATGGGACGGCTGCCCCTCCGCTGCTAGCAGCGACATTGTAGGTTACGGTTCTATTCAGGATATGGATAGTGCAGGCTGGCCAAAGTGCAGTGAATGCGATTTTGCAGCATCAAGCATGGGGCGCGTGGCTTCGGCATCTAGCGCAATTGATAACGGTTTCGAATACCATTACAACGCAGTTGCCGATGCTGCCGAGGACTACAAAAAAGCCCTAGAGCGCGCAAAGCCTGCAAAAGACGGCGTGATAAATAAAGCAGGAGGCGTGCTTGAAAAAATTGTTGATGCTCTAAAAAGTGTTGGCAAAGTGCGCATTAGTGCCACGCCGCCAGGCCATGATGGTTGTATTGTGCTTGTTGCAAGCGTTGGAAGTGACAGCGCGCAGGGCGGTTTCTCGTCGCTGTTCGTAAACGCTACAGGCTCCATTGGCCAGCGTGCAGCGGTGTCCGCGGCAACGCTTGTGGAAGACACGTCTGGGGAAGGGCAAAATGTTATCACATCGCTTACTGGAAACATTGCTGCAAAAGGCGGTGTGCTAACTGGGGCTGCTGGTACGCTTTTGAGTTTGTGGTCAGGTGCGCTTAACGTTTACACACAGGGCACTGAAGCGCTTTCAAGTGGCATTCGCAGTTTGCTAGACGGTCTTCCACTTGTTGGTGCAAGTGGGCTTGGCAAGTGGGCGCAATCTAAGTTTAATGGCCTTGTAAAAGACATTGGCTTTGAGCCACCAAACTTAAATGCACTGCGCCCTGCAATTGTTAACTCAGCGCATGTTGCAGCTGCTGGCGGAGACAGTGCGCTTTGTGCGCGCCTTACAGAAATCAAGCGCACGGTGGTTGCTAACCCGCTGATGTCTAACGATACGTTTACATCCGTTGTGCAAACGGTTGAGCGCAGCGTTTTCCAAAGCATTGACAATGCATCTGAAATTGAAATTGCGACTATAGATTTAGGCGGCATGGGCACTGGCGTATCTATACCTATAAACATAGCGCTTCCGAGTGCTGTTAAAGATTATGCAAAGGGCAAGATGGAAGGCTTATTCGATTCGCTATTAGATGTTTATGCAAGCGTTAGTGGCAGGCGGTCATGGGATTAATGTTGCGACATAAAATGCAGCGTCAAACAGGGCAAATGACCATAGAGTTTGTTGTGTGTTTGCCTGTGCTAATTATTGTGGCTGCAATTGCTGTAAATGCGCTTAGTTTCTTTGGCATATGCGCTGCGTTTGACAATAATTTTCGCGATATCGTACGCACTAATGCAACTTCGCCTGCGTATGGGCAGGACGTTTATGCAAGTGCTGGAATTGTTGAGGCGCAAGTGAACAAAACAATCGCTGAGGAAAATGCTAGTGCAAGTGTGCAGGCGCGAGAAGTATCGGGCGGCCATGTTGAGTTTTCAGGTGTCGTTAGCTTTGCGCCAACGCTGTTTGGGTTTGGTCTTAAAGATGAGGTTTTAGGGGTTAGCCTGCCTCGAATAACGCATACAGAAACTTTTGTTGTTGATTGCTATAAGCCTGGGGTTTTGTTTTGAAAGGTGAGGGTGCTTAGAAATGAAAAGCAAAGTTCACAAGAAGAAAAGCGCATTGTCAGTTTGTTCTCTGTCAAGGTGGTTAATTGCAACAATTGTTGTTTTAGTGCTGGTGGCAGCTGTTGTTGTTAGCGGTATGTTTGAAAGCAGTGGCACGCAAACCAACAATAATCAAGCGAGCGAACAGGCAAATGCTGCAGTTAGTTTTGATGCCATCTTAGGTAATGCTGACAGTACGTTTGACGCTGCGGCAGCCGAGCTGCCAGAAACTGTTACAGATGAACTTCCGCACTTGCTTGAGCGCGATGAGCTTAAGGCAGATGTAAATTCAGGCATTGTTGGCTTTACTCAAGATGGCGATGCTGGGGCAGTTTTAGATGAATTTGCCTATGAAATGCATGATCTTGGTTGGACAGTGTTAATAAAAAGCGACAACTACGAGGGAACTGCCTGTGCTACTGGTTCGTTTTGCAAGAAAGATGGCGTTTTGAAGTGGGTAGTTGTTACATGCACGGCAGTTGACAGTAAAACGAGCGTTGTTGTGCAGTATTCCTAAAAAGATGAGGGTTAGGTTCATGAAACAGGGTGTTAACACAACTAAATCGCTTAGGCTTGCAGGCTCGTTTAAGTCGAGGGTAGTGGGGCTTTTAGGTTCTGCGCCTACGAATAACTTAATGCTTTTGATGCCGTGTTGTGACGTGCACACGTTTGGAATGAAGCAAGCAATAGACGTGGCATTCGTCGGAAGTGACGGGCTCGTTCTAAAAGCTTATGAGCACGTTATGCCTTACCGGCGCCTTAAATGCAGAGGCGCTGTTGCAGCACTTGAGAGGTTTTCAAGCTGTAGCGGCCCTTGGTTTTCAAGCGGTCAAAAAATTGGAATATCGTTATATGGAGGTGATTGTAAATGAAGATTTGTCCTGTATGTAAGGCAGGTGCATTTGATGATGCGCAAGTGTGTTATGGCTGTATGCATAAGTTTACGCCACAAGATGCCTTGCCGTCTAATGCGACGGCGGAAAGAAAAGCACAAGCGTTAAATGATGTACCAAAAGAAGTTAAACCTGCAAAGCCTAAAGTAGCGCAGGAAGTTGAAAAAATTGAAAAAGTTGAAAGTGAAGCTGTAAAAGCAGCAGCTAGCACACCTGAGGCGGATAGTTGCAATGCTAGTGCGCTAGAAGAGAAGAGCAGCGGGGACACAACATTACATAGTACTACTGCTGTGCCAATTAAGTTAAAGCGTGGAAGCAGAAGGCGTGGTGCGCCTGCAAGAAGCGTGTCTGTGCCACTGGATAGCAACGCTAATGTTGTAGTGCGCATTGAGGTGCTAGGTGCTGGTGCAAGCGGGAGCAATTGCTGCCCTGCGCATGCAAGTGGTGCAAGTGCGGTGGCATTGTGACTTCGTACGCTCTATTGCTGCTTAGTGCGTTTGCGCTGCTTGGGGGCTTGCTGGGCGCATTTGTTGTTTTGCCGCTGGCAAACTGGCTCCTTCGCCGAAGTTATAGGCGCTCGTGCAAGTGGTTTTCAGACATGGCAAGCGAGTATGAGCGCTTTATGCAAAGCCGCAGTGGTGTCAAGCTTAGCGAGGGTAGCACGTCCGCTGCTTGTGTGAGCACGGGTGCAGTTAGCATGTGGCTTGCGGATGTAAAGCGTGCCATAAGTGCTGGGACAATAAGTCAAGAGCAAGCAGCTCGCCTGAAAGGTGTGGGCATCGAATGCAATGCAAGTGCGAACTTGCTTACCGAGCGCGAGCAGCTAAAAGCATACATTAGCCCAGCTACTGTGCCTAAGCGCATTGCCCTAGCGCTTGGTCTAGGTGTAGTTTGTGCACTGCCACTTACATTTGGCTTGTCAGTTCAACTCGTTTTGCTGCTTGTGCCCTGCTGGTTTAGCTTAGCACTTAGCGTTGTGTGCGACGTGCGTGCGCGCATTATTCCGCTTGAGTGCTGTGTGGCATTAGGTGCATTTGGCGTGCTGTTTCAGTTGCTAGCAGTAGGCGGGCGCGGGCTTGTTGTGGGTGGTATTGCGGCTGTTGTAATAGTTGTTGTGTGCTCGCTTGCAAATAAGCTTTTTGCAAGGCGTTCAAGCCCTGTGGGCTTTGGCGACATCAGGCTAATGGTTGCTCTTGCCCTAGCGTGCGGTAATGGTGTTTTACCAGGCGCTTTTGCTTGCTACATTGCCGCTGCTATTTTTTCAGCAGTCGGCGTGGCGTCGTGCAAACTAAAGCTTAGCGATGGCGTGCCAATGGCGCCTTTTTTAGCAATTTGGTTTTTAGTAGGCATTTGTTTTACAAGGTAGTTATTAACATTTAACAGGAGGAAATGAACATGCAAACGTTAATTCAAAATGTGAAATACAGGCTTTATGCACTTATGTGCGCAGGTGAAGTGAACGGCGGTTCTGAAATTGTGCAAGTTGTAATTGTGCTTGGCTTTGCTGTTGGTTTAGGTGGTGCGCTTCTTTTGCTGCAAGACCAAATTAACGAATCCATTAAGCAGGCGGGCACATTTATAAACGACACGTTTTCGTCCATTACGAAAGAATACGTCTAGCGCCAAATGACTAAAAAATTTTTTAGTCATTGAACCGATTGAAAAACCATGGTTAAGTTACTTTCAAAAAGAAAAGAACAGCTGTACAAATTATTTTTGGCTCAAAGTTTTAGGCAGCAGGGTTCTAGCGTTGTAACTTTTTTGCTTGTGTTGCCGCTTTTATGTGGGCTTATTTGCGCAATCATCGATTTTGGCAGGTTTGCTTATTTGCAGCTTGAACTAAACAGCGCAACACAAGCAGCTTGTAGCAATGCTTGCAACAATTCACTTAATGGTGTAAGCGGCACTGCTATGAAAAACAAGCTCGCCTCAAGCATTCAAAACGACCCTGAGTTTTCGCGCAGCGGTTTTAATTGCAAGGTGGATGTTCAGCTAAAAAATAAAAGCAACACTAAGTTTGACAGTTTT
>CAYVDR010000001.1:0-14706 GCA_964450625.1 uncultured Senegalimassilia sp. | reverse complement strand
GTAGTGCCGCTGTTTTTGTTTCTGTTGTTTTTTGCCATTCAAATTGCATGCTCGTTTTTTACGCTACAGCTTGCATCGTCAGAGCTTACGCAAGCAAGCATGCGCATGAACACTTCAGGGCTTATTGCAGCAAAAGACAAAGACGCTTTTGTTAAGTCAGAAATTTTGGGTTCATCGTCGCAGCTTGTAAGCGAGCGCTTAGATGTTGCAGACGCTAAAGTTAGCACAAACAAAACGAAGTTGAACAACTCAGTTGGCGGCAGTTTGGATGTGTCGCAAAACACTTCTAGTAGCACATGCACAGCAACAGTTACTTACAGCGTGCCTATGGTGTTTTTAGCTCCTGGGTTTCCGCATACGCTAACGCGGCACTTTGAGTGGGTGTGCATAGACGATCACACAATTGAAACGAAGGTCTCATGATGCGAAGGGTTTTGACTAGCAGAAGAAACGAAGCTGGCAACATGGCGGTTTTAGGTGTCATAGCGTCCATAGTGCTCGTGTCCGTTTTGGCATTCGGCGTTGACCAAGGTTTGTCGTACATGCAAAAGAGCAAGCAAGAGCAAACGCTTGATGCAGCGCGAAGCCAATGCATGAACCCAACGGCAATTTTGCCTGCGAAGTTCTCGCAAGACCCAGGCCGCGAGATTTGCATCTTGGTTGCACAAACGCTGCGCCGCGATGGTGTTAACGCTAACTTGGACGTGTGGTTTTATGAGCTTGCTAAATCATCAACATCTGAGCGCGAGCGCGTGTGGGTTGTTGGCATGCAGGTTAAGCAAAGCGTGCCAACCGTTTTCGCAAGAAGTTTTGGGCTTAGCAACATCGATGTGTCGTCGTGGCGCACATTTGTTGTAAAGCCTTACGCATCCGAGAAAGTTTGGCGGCCAAACAAGCGCATATGCGGGCACTATAGCGTGGATTCTCAGGCCAGTGCAACCCAAGTTTCGTTTACAAAAATGGATGCGCTAGATGCATTCCCAAACGAAATTAAAACACAGGTAAATGCGCTAATTAACAAAGCAAAGTAGAAGGGAATTTTTATGCCTATGTCTAGGTTTACATCATCGAAGGGAAAGGGTAGGAGCGGCTCAAAAAGCACTGGCACAAGCAAGTTTGCTCGCGTTGCAAGTGCTGCAAGCAAAAGCGCCTCAGGTGCTGAAAGCACGCAGGCGCGTTTTAAGCAAATGGCACTTGTAGTGGCTGTTTCTGTTGCCATTGCATTTATTGCAATTTGTTTGGCGTTTTGGCAAATGACGACATCGCGCGCTTCAGTGGAAAGTGCAACAAGTGGCGCAAGCGGTGTTTTGGTTGCAAAGTCTAACATTCATGCGGGAGACGTGCTTAGCGAAGCATCTGTTGAAGTTAAGCAAATTCCAGCGGCATGGAAAAGCAATGGTGCACTTGATTCTGCTGCTTTATCTGGGGAGGATGGGGTTATTGGCAAGCGCGCATTAGTAGACGTTGCACAGGGAAGCCAGCTTAGCATGTCGTACTTGCTTAGCAAAAACACTGACGAGCGCCTGTCCACTGCAATAGATGAGGGTTGCGAAGCCGTGTCTATTGCAGTTGACAGCGAAACGGGTGTTGCTGGCAAGGTTAGCACGTTTGACAAGGTGCGTGTGTTGTCCGTTGCAGCAGACTCAACAGGCGTTGCATCTGCTGAGGTGCTGTGTGAGCGCGCAAGTGTTTTAGCACTTGGGGGCGACGGCACAAGCGATGGCGCGCCGTATAGTGCAATTGTTGTGCAAGTAACAGCGGACGAGGCAAATGCAATTCGCCAAGCTCAAACGCAAGGCAAAATTAGTGTGCAGTTGCTTCCCGCAAGCATAACACTTTCAAGTGGTGGTCAAAATGGATAGGCGCACCGAGGTTGCCTTGAAGGGTGCTGTTCGCGATGTGCTTGCCATACGCTTGCACGATGGCAATCAAAGTGCAAGTGAGGTTGAGCGTGCAATAGAAGCGGCACTAAATGAAACTGCGCAAAATTGGAATTTGGAAATTTTAGCCCAGGAATTTGAAACACTAATACGCAGCATATCTGATGATTTTTTACGCTACGGGCCGCTTCAGCCGCTGCTTGAGGATGCATCAATCACAGAAATTATGGTAAACGGCGGCGGTGTTGATTTTAACAATGGCGATGCAAATTATTTGCCGCCTGAGGTCTACATTGAGCGTGCGGGCAGAATTGAAGCATGCCCCACAATAGTGTTTGATAACGCGGCGCACGTGCGGCGCATCATAAACAGGATTGCCGAGCAAGCTGGCATGCGCTGCGATGAGGCACACCCGAAGGGTTGCGCAATGCTTCCAGGGGGCAGGGCGCGTGCAACATATGTTATACCGCCTGTAGCACCTGATGGGCCAGCCTTAAATTTACGTCTTTTCTCGTCGCACATTATGGAAATGAGTGACCTTGTAGATAAGGGTTCGGTTAGCCAAACGATGGCGGACTTTTTGGCAAGCGCTGTAAAAGCTCGCTGTCCTATTGTTATCTCTGGTGGCACGGGCAGCGGCAAAACAACGCTTCTAGGTGCGCTTTCTGGTTTC
Source organism: uncultured Senegalimassilia sp. (assembly GCA_964450625.1). Classification (GTDB taxonomy): domain Bacteria; phylum Actinomycetota; class Coriobacteriia; order Coriobacteriales; family Eggerthellaceae; genus Senegalimassilia. The sequence continues at coordinate 12,153 of CAYVDR010000001.1, read as the reverse complement.
ATTCCAAGCACGGAGCGCATAATTACGATAGAGGACACCCCAGAGCTTCGCTTGCGTGTAGCACACGTTGAGCGCATGCAAACACGCGAGGCTAACACGGAAGGCGAGGGTGCTGTTAGCATGCGCGAGCTTGTGGCGCTATCGCTGCGCCGCCGCCCCGACCGCATTATCGTTGGCGAGTGCAGGGGTGCTGAGGCCTACGAAATGCTTCAAGCGCTTCAGACTGACCACCCAGGCTCAATGACAACAATACATGCCAACAATCCTGCAAACGCACTAAGCCGCCTGCGCACTATGGTCGGGTACGCTAGTGCCGACCTTGGTCGTGAGGTCATTATGCAGCAGATTGCAGAGTCGCTAACAGGTGGGCTTATCGTGCACGTTGAGCGCATGCACGACGGTGTGCGCCGCATTACAAGCATTGTGGCAATTGATCAGTTGCCCGAGGGCAGCAGCGTTATACCGCGCGTGGAGCTGTTTACGTACAAGGCAAGTGGTGTCGGTGAGCGTGGGGAAATTTTGGGCAGTTGGCAGGCGTGCGGTGTGCAGCCGCAGCGTATAAAATCGCGTATGGAAAGCGAAAACGCCTACTATGACCCAACGTGGTTTTTTAGCAATGAGCAGGCTGTTTAGGGGTGGGAGGCTTTTATGCAAAGCGTAATAATTGCTTTAATGGTGCTTGTTTTATTCGCACTATGTTTTGTTGGCTTTTGGGCATACTCGCTTCTTCGAAGGCAAATTGTTGCAAGGCGAAACGAAATGTGCTCGGGGCGCTTTGATGTAACTAAAGCGGTGCAAAAAAAGCAAGCGAACCAGGACAAACCCGACGGCGCACTTTCGCGTGTGCTAACAGAGGCTGGGCTTGACATAACGCCTGTAATGCTTTTGTCTGCTGTGCTTGCTGTTGTATTTGTTGTAGGCAGCATGGCGGCTGTTTTGTTTGGCGCTGTTGCATTTTTGGTCGTGCTTGTGGGCGTTATTTTAGGCACAGGTTTTTTTATTGCTGCAAAGCGCAAACAGCGCTGCGAACTTATAGGCGAGCAGCTAATACGCGTGTTGCCGCAGCTTTCAGCTGGTGTTGCAAGTTCGCTTACTCTTGAGCGTGCGCTGCGCGTGGCAGCAAAACATGCGCCCGAGCCGCTTAATTTAGAGCTTGCCATAGTGCTGTCTCAAGCGTCATACGGCATACCACTAGACGAAGCATTCGCAACGCTTGCTCAGCGCACAAACAACAAAGATGCTGCATCGCTGGCATCCTCGCTTCGGGTGCAACGCCGTTTTGGTGGCTCGCTTGTAACAGTAATCGATTTAGTAACAAGCCATGCAAACGCGAAAGTGCGCATGGAGCGCGAACTTAAAAGCGAGCTTTCTGGTACAAAACTTGCACAGTGGTTTGTGTCGTTAGCAATGCCTGCAATTTTTTTGCTCTCGTTTGTGACAAACAGCGAATTCGCACGCTTTTACACGCAAGAGCCGCTTGGCTGGGCAGTGTTAGGCGGTGCAGCTGCAATGGAGGTTGTCGGTGTTTATTTGTGCAAGCGCATTACAACGCCAAGGCATAAATTGGACGCGTAATTGTGCAGAGCTTTTTTAGGGTGAGGTTTTTAAGATGAATAGTTTAATTGTTGTTGGTATTGTTTTTATTGGTGTGGTGTGCGGCGTTTTTGCCTACGAAGCTCTTATGCGCATGATGGGGGTTAGGGCAGCATCTGCTGCACAACTTGTTGGCACTTCTGTTCAGCAGGCTAGTGTTAACAATGGTGGCGCTATGTCACAAGCTAAACAAAGCGGCTTGCTCATTCGTGTGGCAGCGCTTCTTAATTCGCTTCTTCCAATGTCGCGTAACAACTCTAAAAAGCTGTCCGACAGGCTTGTGCAAGCAGGGCTTAATGTGCAGTCTGAAACGTGGCATAGTTTTCGTTTGTCCTGTGTGATTTTTAGTTGTGTTGCAGCATTCTTTGCCGTAAACCTTTTAAGCCACAATTTGTTTGCAAGCGTTTTTGCGGCTGTGTTTGGTGGCTTTGTTGCATGGTATGTGCTTGATGCGTATCTGAATTCTAAAGTAAAAACCCGAATGGCGCAAATTGACGCAGCACTGCCAGATGCTATGGAACTTCTAGGCGTAGCACTTGCTGCAGGCTCGCCTGTTGAGCAAAGCTTTAAAGAGGTTGCAAAAAGCTTGTCTGGGCCAATTTCTCAAGAGCTTTCAGTGATAGACCGCGAAGTTAACCTTGCTGGTAAAACACGTGAAGCGGCACTTGAAGCGTTCTCCGAGCGTGTGCCAACACAAGAGGTTGGCGCATTCGTTGCCCAAATTACTCAAGCACTAAACCAAGGCTCGTCAATTGCCGATGGGCTTGTAAACCAGGCGGCACTAATGCGCGAGCGTACGCAAGCAGAGATGCTGCAAGAAATTCGCAAGATGCCAACAAAGCTTGATGTTGTGCTTTCCCTTTGCTTTGTGCCACCAACAACAATTCTAGTTTTAGTGCCAACTGTCATAAGGTTGCTATCTTTCTTGCGCGGTGGTCTAGCATAAAAGCGCAAAACATTTTGGGTTCGGGAATTTTCAGGAAAGGCAAAACATATGATGAAGCTATTAACAAAGCGCCGCGCATCACGCAGGCGCGGTGGGCAACGCAAAGCATTAAGGGAGTCTTTTTCGCTAAGTCGCGGTTTAAGTGGAGTCGATAATAGCCCATCGGCTTCAAACACCAGTAGCACTACCAGCACACCAGTAAGCAGGCGCTTCTTTCTTGTTGGCGGTGCAGCTTGTGTGTCTGGGCTTTTGCTTTGGCGCCCACAAAATGCATTTGGCGATGAGCCCTGGTGGGACAATGCATATATATTCCGCGGGAACGGATTTCACTACGGTGACATTTTTTGGGATTGTATCGGCATTAGCGAGGCTGGCAACGGCGGTTGGCTTGACGGCGTTATGTATACCGATAGGTGGGTTTGTGCAAAAACCCCGTGGGTTGAGTGGGATGTATCAAGCAAGCAACTCATTCGGACAGCAGTAAAACTTACTATGGTTTGCGATTTTACCACAGAGCTTTACCATCATTTAAATGGTCGGCTTGAAATAGCTTGCGGTAGCTATAATGAAAACGACCTAACTTATAACTTGTGGCATCCAGGTTCTGGCGATGACACTCGGTTTAGTTTGTATAGTGTTTTATACAATCCAGAAGGTCAGCATCCTGAAGAGCTGGTTCAGTCAAAGGTAATTGATATTGATAATCAGGTCGGGGAGGGGCTTCATACGGACACCGATACTGGGCAAATATGGACAGATTATCGCTCCTATCCAGGCTCTAACGATTATAATCTTTGGGTACGCCGTTACCCTTGGGAAACTACGTGGGCTTTTCAAATGCGTGCTTGGTTTTGGAACTATTATTATTATGGAACAGGCTGGTATTCAGGTAGCGGTGAAAAGCATCCGATGGGCTATTCCACGCAATGGTTATATCAACGTACTGGTGCAACAGTTATTACTAGCAATAAAGCGTGGGAGCATAGGATTGTTGAAATCTCGCCATCTTGGTCGTATGACAAGCTGCTCGATGCATCGGATTCAAGGGCATTTAATGGCACTTCAATTGTGCTGTGGGAAGTTTTAAACCAAACAAGTCAAAATTGGATTATCCTGCCAAGCACGTGCTCAAGTTCGTCTGACTGCGTAAGGGTGCGTCCTGTTCACGCTGGCAATTATGACTTTACGCTGGATCATCAAAACGGAGGCCCAACAAAAGGCCCTGCTCCTGCAATTTTGTGGAACAACCTTTCAAATGCAGGTCAGTCATTTTGGTTGTGCGGCGGAAACTCTGAGTTTAGGTTCTTCGCCGATTGTTCGGGCTTGGCGCTGGACAGGGTAAACGGCTCGTTTGATAATGGCACGCCAATTCAGTTCCACTCAAATGGCTATGCTGCAAGCGAGTGGGACAATCAATCGCACGTGTGGCATTTACGGGATGCTACATTTAGAACTGCAGATGGCGGCTACCTTCCAGTAAACGGCAGAGTTGACGAAACCGTTTGTGAGTGCAAGCAAACTCTTTATGCAGCAGACCCGAATGATGTATGCGTGCCAAGAACGCGTAATGGTGACACCAGGCCGCTAGGTGGCATTTTCTATGAGAATACGTGGGTCATAACTGACGATTGGCACGGTTGCTTAAACACTAACCCAGAAATTATGGGTACTGCTAGCCTTAATAGGCTAGGACAGCTTGAGGAGCAACCGGGCGAAAACGTTATAGGTACTGCTGCGCGTGGTGACATTGGTCTTAGTGGGGTGTCGCTTCGTGTGGTTAATTCAATGGTTGCAGGCGGCGTTGAATTTAAGTCATCGGGCTCGCCAGTAATAAATTCGTTTAGCATTTCACTGACAGGTGTACTAAATAAATGGTTTCTTGCAAAGTATCGGGCCTATACAGTGTGGGGCTCATGGACCGCCTGGCACAGCGATGGCGCTTGGCTGTCCGCTGGTGGCGACATTGCTGGCATTTGTGCTGTCATTAGGCCCCGCGGCAGTGTTGTGGCAGAGGGCACAAGCGCATCTTCGTTTACGCCAAACAAGGAGCAAGCTAATAAATTTGTAACATGTTATGTTCGTGCAAAAGCCGCCTATTGGGAAATCCCTTACAGGGGTGCTGCAATTTCAAGGTCGTTTAAAATCAAAAACCCCTACGTTCAAATCCAGTTCTTTGTCGACGGTGCAAGCGCGCCAGTTTATGAGGATGAAACACGAAAGGGCACAAGCTATTACACGCCACAAGCAGCAAAAAGGGCAGGCACAAAGCAAAATTGCTACAGCTTTGAGGGTTGGTATACAAATAAGGAATGCACAGTGCGCTTTAGTGAGGGGAGCAGCACAAACAGCGATGAGTTAAAGCTTTATGGTAAGAACACAGTACAGGTTACGTATGCGCTAACAACACCTACACAGCAAATGTTTGCCGATCATACAATGTTTTTAGACAGCCAGCTTACAACGCAAACAAGTACATCAAGTGTTGTTCCAGAAACGCAAGTTCTTGATTGGGGGCAAACTATAACAATTTCTGCAAGGAATTCGCTTTGGTACGTTGATTTTGAGCAAACACGCGAAGCAACGCCTGTTCAAGGCGCTTTTACAAATGCAGAAGAAAAGGGCACAACAATAAAAGCCATGCGATTAACATCTAATGTGCAGCTTTACATTGCATGGAAAATTGCACAATTCGATGGCGTAAAAGTGCTATAGCTTGACAAGCTTTTCGCTAAATTGCACTTCAGCTTGGTGTTGTAGGTTAGATGCTATAGCGTCGTATGTATCGATTAATTTTTCGCAATCGTCTGTAAGCGTGCTGCCATGTGCTCCGTTGCGCTCAAGCAACTTTACGTCAAGTGCTTCTTCGGTGTCACGCATTATGCGCCAGGCTTTGCTGTATGCCATTCTCATGCGTTTTGCTGCTGCATTAAGCGAGCCAGTTTCACTAATGCCTTTGCACAAGCTTACAATGCCTGGGCCTATTACCGACTTCGATTCGCTTTTAGGGTTTATAATTGAAAGGCGAATGGATGGTTTTAAATTTGAGAAATTATTCATTTTCAAGCCTCCGTTTATTTTGTTGCCGGTTTTTGCTCAAGGAAGCTTGCAACTGCGCTTTTAATGCTTTCAACGTTGTTGTCAATTATTTCCTCAAAGCGAATTGGCATATTGTTTAATTCCGCTAGCCCATGTGGGATGTTTTGTTTTCCTGTCTCTTTTGCAATAAGGCTGTTAAGTTCGCAGCCTGTTAGTTTGTCTACATTGCTTGGAAGCGCAGCCCCAGGAGCTATGTCATGCAGTGCGCGATAAACGTTGTTGCCAAACTTTGCCCAGTGTGCTGTGCTTGCAATTAGCACAGGGTTGTTGCCGCGAAGCTCTTCAGCAGCGCGCCATGCAACAGCAGTGTGTGGGTCAAGCAGGTAGTTATGCGTTTCAAAAACTTGCTTAATTGTGTGCAGGCAATTTTTGTTTGTAACAGAGCAAGCTTTTAGGTTGCTTGTAATTTTATTAAACGTTTCGCTGTCAACCTTAAAGCTTTTGTTAGTTTTTAAGTCATTCATCCAAGTGTTTATAGCGCTTGCATTGCGCCCAGTAAGCTCGAAAAGTTGCCTCTCAAGGTTCGAGCTAACTAAAATGTCCATGGAAGGCGATGGCGTTTGCACAAACTGGCGGTTTGAAATGTCGTACGTGCCAGTGTTAATGAAGTCGCTTAGCACGCAGTTCTCGTTGCTGGCGCACAAAAGCTTGTCAATTGGCACGCCCATTTGCTTTGCATAAAACGCAGCCAAAATGTTGCCAAAATTGCCAGTTGGCACGCACACATCAATGCTGTTGCCAGCGCTAATGCTGCCGTCGCTTACAAGCTGTGCGTAAGCGGAAACGTAGTAGACAACTTGCGGTAAAAGCCTGCCCCAGTTAATGGAGTTTGCGCTTGACAGAGCAACGTTGTGCTCGGCTAAAAGCTGCTTTGCAAACGTAGAGTCATCAAAAATTGTTTTCGCGCTTGTTTGGCAATCGTCAAAGTTGCCACGCACTCCCCAAACGCAAACGTTGCCACCAAGTTGCGTTGCCATCTGCCGCCATTGAATGTCGCTAACACCGCCGTGCGGGTACATAACGCCAATTCTAATGCCAGCGACATCGCGAAAGCCCTCGAGTGCTGCCTTGCCTGTGTCGCCAGATGTTGCAACAAGTATCATGAAGTTGTGGTCAAGCTTACCTTCTTCGTGCAGTTTTTTGGCACTTGCAGAAAAGAAAAGCGGCAAGCATTGCAGCGCCATGTCTTTAAATGCGCTGGTAGGCCCATGCCAAAGCTCCAAAACGTGCGCGTTTTCTCCAACGTGCGAAATGGGGCAAATGCGGTTATCATCAAAGTTTTCGCCATATGCTTTTTGCATTAGCACATCAATTGTTGTGCTGTCGATGTCGGTGTTGAAAGCTTTGTAAATGAATGCAGCGCGTTTTGCGTAAGGCATTTTTGCAAGCGTTAAAATTTCTTCTAGCGAAAGTTTTGGAATTTCTTCGGGCACATAAAGCCCGCCCCCGCATGCCATGCCATCAATTACAGCCTGGCTAAAGTTAACAGCATTTTTAACGTTGCCACGCGTGTCTGTGTATTTGTTGCTGGCTGTCATAAAGCCCCCTGTTGTCTAAATAACATTTTGGCAATTATATTATAGTTCGCAAGAAATATTCACGTTAAAACAAGGTTTTTTTCTACTCTATACATTTTCGTGCAAGCAAAAAAGCTGATATATTAACCGAAGCAGCATTCAATAGGATGCGCCAAAATTGAAAATTTAATTGTCTGGCGCAAGAAGACAGCATCATGTTGTCAATAGGCGTATAGTGCAAATCTCAAAAGTTTGTATGACGGAAGGGTGTTATGGTTGTTGAATCAAAGGCAAAATCGCAGGTTGCCAATTCAGTGGAGGCGGAAAGTCCTCAAAACAATAAGCTTGCATTCGCAGTAACTGGCATGACATGCGCCGCATGCAGTGCGCGAGTTGAGCGTGCAGTTCAAAAAGTTGCAGGGGTCAAGCAAGTTTCTGTAAACTTGTTAAAGGGCAGCATGCGCGTTGAGTGCGCATCCGAATGCAGCGCAAACATAATTGTTGCTGCAGTTGAAAAGGCAGGTTATGGTGCTAGTTTGCAAGGGGGAAGCGGGGCAAGCTTTGCTTCAGGCGCGGGTGCTGGCAGCGTTAGTGCACAAGCTTTTGGGCAAGGCTTAAACGCAGTTGGCAACGTGGCTGGCAGTGCTAGCATTTCAGCTAACGCAGGTGAGGCTGCGGTCACCAAAGAGCAGAAGCAAGTGAAGCTTCGCCTTATTATTAGCATTGTGTTTACTCTGCCTTTGTTTTATCTTTCCATGGGTCACATGTTTTCTTGGCCTCTGCCAAGTGTGTTTTTGGGCGGCGAAAATGTTTTCACGTTTGCGTTTACGCAGTTTTTGCTTTTGCTGCCAGTAATTTTTGTGAACTTTAAATTCTTTCGCGTGGGTTTTAAAACGCTGTTTCACGGCTCGCCGAACATGGACACGCTAATTGCCCTTGGCTCTGCCGCATCAACAATTTATGGCATTGTTGCACTGTATAACATTGGCGCATCCCTTGGGCATGCAAACATTGAAGCAGCGCACACCTGGGCAATGGATTTGTATTTTGAATCCGCTGCCATGATTTTAACGCTCATAACGCTAGGCAAGTTTTTGGAAGCGCGCGCGAAAGGCAAAACTTACAGCGCCATAACAAAGCTTATGAACTTGGCACCTAAAGTGGCATTGCGCCTCACGCCCGACGGTGGGGAAGAAACCGTGGCTGTTCAAAGCATTTGTGCAGGTGATGTGCTTGTTATAAAGGCAGGTCAAGCAATACCTGTGGACGGTGAGGTTATTGAAGGCGCAGGCGTTGTTGATGAGGCAGCCATTAGCGGCGAGAGTGTGCCAGTTGACAAGCAGGTTGGCTCAAACGTAATTTCTGGCACAATGAACAAAAGCGGTTGGTTTTTGATGCGTGCTGTGCGTGTTGGCGAAAACACAACGCTAGCAGGCATTATAAGGCTTGTTGACGAGGCAACGTCCACGAAAGCGCCAATAGAGAAAGTTGCAGACAAAATTGCTGGCGTGTTCGTGCCAGTAGTCATTGCTATTGCAGTTGTTTGCTTTTGCGTGTGGCTGTTTGCGCTTGGCGCTAGCGTGTCCGTTGCGCTTCAGCATGCGGTGTCGGTGCTTGTTATCAGTTGCCCATGCGCGCTTGGGCTTGCCACCCCAACGGCTATTATGGTTGGCAGCGGGCGCGGGGCTGCGTGCGGCATTCTAATCAAAAGTGCTGAATCCCTTGAGGTTTTAGGCCATGTAAAAACAGTAGTGTTTGACAAAACGGGCACAATTACTAAAGGCAAACCATCTGTCTCAGACGTCAATTTTGCACCTAGTGCTAACGAATGCAGCATAAAGCAGGCGGTTTGCGCACTTGAAAGCCACAGCGAGCACCCACTAGCCTTAGCACTTGTTAAGTGGGCAGGCGGCAAAGCTAAGCAGCATAAAGTTGAAGGCACTAGCACGCCAGCAAATGAAGTTGCAGTTGAAAATTTTGCGCAAGTCAAAGGTGGCGTTGAAGGCAAAGTTAAGGGTAAAAGCATTTGTATTGGCAATTTGGATGCAATACATAAGTGTGGCGCAAATGTTGCGGGGTTTAGTGCACAAGCTAAAACCTTGGCAAGTGCAGGCAAAACAGTGCTTTACGTTGCAGTTGATGGGCAGTGCACATGCGCTTTAGGGCTTGCTGACACTCTTAAGCCAAGCAGCAAGGCGGCAATTCAGGTGCTCAACAACTTAGGCGTTGAAACCGTTTTGCTTACGGGGGACAGCGAAGAAGCAGGGCACTACATTGGCAAGCAGGTGGGAATTTCTAAAGTTATAGCCCACGTTATGCCAGCCCAGAAAGATGCTGTAATTCAAAAGCTTGCAAAAGCGGGCAGCGTTGCCATGGTGGGTGATGGCATAAACGACTCCCCTGCACTCGTGCGCGCAAGCGTGGGCATTGCCATTGGCGCTGGCAGCGACATTGCAATAGATGCAGCCGATGTTGTGCTAATGAAAAGTGATGTTATGGACGTGGCACGCGCAGTTATGCTTTCGCGTGCAACCATTCGAAATATTAAGCAAAACCTGTTTTGGGCACTAATTTACAACAGCGTTTGCATCCCTGTTGCAGCGGGTGTTTTTGCTTTTGCAAATGTTAGCTTAAACCCCATGGTTGCAGCCGCTTGCATGAGTGCATCAAGTGTGTGCGTTGTGCTAAACGCTTTGCGCCTTAGAACTTGGAAGCCTAAATTGCCGCAGGTTGACAATGTATGCGACAATGAAACGGAAGATTATTCGGAAAACACAAACGCTAAAAAGGAGTTTGAAATGAAACGTACAATTAAAATTGAAGGCATGATGTGCAAGCACTGCGTTGCACATGTTAAAGAAGCACTTGAGTCTGTTAGCGGTGTAGCTAATGTACAAGTTAGCTTGGAAGACAAAAATGCGGTCGTTACTTTAAGTGAAGCTGTAAGCGATGAAAAGCTTAAAAGTGCTGTTGAAGCTGCAGGTTATGAGGTGCTTGGCGTGGAATAGAAAATAAAAAGCCCTGTGCAATTTATGTTGCACAGGGCTTTTTCGTCTTTGTAGTTTGCTACATTACTTATCTTAGCAAAAAGCTTTTTAACTTCCTATTCTAAAACCTCTTCAATGGTTTTCTTAAACTCGTCTGTCATAACTTGCGTGCCGCCAAGCAAGTATGCCCGCTCCACGCTTTTTGCGTTTGTCGTCAAAAATGCGTTTGTTTTTTCAGAGTCCAAGCCTTCAATTGTTGTCGTGTCAATTTCACCATAGCTTGCAACTGGGTTTGCCAGCAGCACAACGCCGCCTTTAACACCTGCAAGAGCAGCACCAGCTAGCGCATCTGTGCCCTTTGGTGGGTACTCCCCGTTTGCAATGCACACATTGCTTGCTGAGAGTTTATTGTTTTTCACCATCCACGTTGCAATTTGGTTCGATGTATCGTAGCCCGTTGTCCCAGCCAGGCGTGTGACCTGCGCATTCGTAAATGTGCCCTCAACGCTTGTTTTTGGCACAGCACTGTTGCCACCTGGCACATATATGGTTTCACTGCTGCCAACCATGCCCTCAATCGTGCTTTTTGCGTCATTTGTTAGTGTGCGCCCATTGTATTCGTCGGTTTCCAAGAAAATTGGCACCGCATATTTGTAGGCGAAGCTAGAAATTGAAAGCGCATCCTGAAAGTTCGTGCTCATTGCTACAATAACATCGCTTTGTTGCTTGCCTGTGTGCTCCTTAATTTTGTTGGCGCACGCAACTGATGTGTCCCATGCCTCTGTGCCCCAGACACGCCCTTGACATTCAACGCCAACAGCTGCAAGCTCACTTTCTATGTTTTGCGAAAGCGCAGCACTGCCGCCAATGATGTAGGCCTGCGTTGCGCTTAAGTCTTTCATTGCTTGCTTTGCAGCAGCTGAAAGTTCGTTTCTGCTGGTAAGAATTATTGGTGCCCCAAGTGCCCCTGCCAAGCCGGTGGCACTCATTGCATCTGCAAAGTCGTCGTCGCGTGCAATTACAACCCAGCTGCTGCCGTTAGGGTACGCCTCTTTTGCAATGGCTGCGGCTGTGTCGTCAGCGCTGGTGCCTGAAAGGCGTTGAACTTTTTCACCTGCAGCAACAATGTCAAAGTTAAATTGTTGCTCGCCTGTGTAGTTGCCCGCACCTGTAATGGTTATTGTTGCGCTGCCAACTTCCGTGTTGTTTGCATAAGCCACGGTGTAGTCGCTGTTCAGTTTATAAACATCGCTGCTTATTGTTTTTGTAATTGCCTCGCCTGTGTACGTTTCGCTTGAAGTGTCCACAGTAAACTTCGCAAAATCAAGTGCTGCGGGGCTGATTGTAAACTCATAATCTTTCGAGCCTGTGTAGTTGCTGTTTTCAGCTGCAGCAATAGTAATTTTTGCAGTTCCAACTTCCGTGTTGTTTGCATACGTAACAGTATAGTCAGTGTTTGCAGTATAGTCTGTGCAAGTGATAGTTTTAGTAATAGCGCTTCCAGTGTAAGTTTCAGTAGCTGTATCAACGGTGAACTTGGTGAAGTCGAGTTCTGCTGGGTTAATTGTAAAGTTGTATGTTTGCTCGCCAGCATAGTTGCCAGTGCCTTTAATTGTTATTGTTGCAGTTCCAGGGTCAGTATTGTTTGAATACTCAACGGTGTAATCTGTGTTAAGTGCATAATCACTGGCAGTAATGGTTTTAGTAATAGCACTTCCACTGTAAGTTTCCGCTGCCGTGTCAACAGTAAACTTATTGAAGTCAAGTTCCTGCGCCACAATTTCAAAGCTGTATTTTTGCTCACCCGTGTAGTTGCCCGTGCCTGTAATGGTTATTGTTACAGTGCCAACTTCTATGCTGGGGGAATTGTATACAACTGTGTAATCTTTATCTTCATTGTAAACATCGCTGGTGATAGTTTTTTTAATTTTTTGACCAGTGTAAACTTCATTTTTTGTGTCCACACTTATTTGTGTAAAATCAAGTGCTGCTGGGTTGATTGTAAAGTTATATG